>CALAPX010000035.1 GCA_937888355.1 uncultured Spartobacteria bacterium | reverse complement strand
CCGGTAACCAGCTTGTTTGAGGACCGAGGCGAGCGTGACATCGCCGGGTTTCAGGCCTTCCCAATTCCAATGCGCGGGGCCAAACGGGGCGCGGTTGTTTTCAAACGGGTTGATCCAGTTTGTGGTTCTGTGGCGGGTGGCATTTTGGCCAGTGAGAATCGAGGTGCGTGTGGGTGAGCAGACGCTTTGCGCATAAAATTGACTGAAGCGGATGCCTTGTTTCGCCAGACGCTCCATGGCGGGGGTGCGATAGAAATCGTTTAATGGGTGCCGTTGCGGATTCCCGGCAGCATCGGTCAACATCGGCACGGAGGTGTCCATGACCCCCATGTCATCGACGAGAAAGATGATGATATTTGGTTTGTCCGGGGTGGGATTCGTGGCGGCGTGCCCCACGGGGGCGCCAACCAAAAGAAGGCCGAGGAAAAAAGCGATGAATGGTCGTAGCATGAGACGGTTACTGGGGAGTTGTGGCTTGAGGGCTTAAAGCATTGAGCATTTCCAATGGCACATCGGTGATGATCGCCCCCGTGCCTTGGGCGCGATAGGACGCGGCGAGCTTCGGATCGTTGATCGTCCAGACATAGTGCTGGATACCGGCGGCAGTGAGTTTTCCGAGAAGATCCTCGCTTACATTCCCTCCGCCGGAGAGAAGGGCGGAGGCGCGAATCTCTCCTAAAGTGTTCATGACTTTTTCCGGGGAAATACGGGAGGTGTCTTTGGCTTTTTTAGCGAACGAACAGAGCCAACCGGTCCGCCATTGTGGATCGCGTTCGTTCAGGGCTTTGAGGACGGCGCTGTCGAAGCAAATGACAACGACCTGGTTGGGGCTCAATCCACTGCTCGCAAGCTCGCGCACGAGAGGATCGATGATTTCCGGGCCGCACTTGATTTCGATGAAGATTTTCTTTCCCGGAGGAATCGTGGCCAGAACCTCGGCGATGGTTGGGATGCGTGTGCCTTTGTATTTTTCTCCCTTCCAAGTGCCGGCATCGAGTTCGCGAAGCGCAGCCAGCGTGGCGTCCTTGACGAGAAGCTTTTCGCCCGCGATGCGCTTCGTGTCCTTGTCGTGAAAGCACACGATATGGCCGTCCTTGGTTAACTGGAAGTCAGCCTCAATGCCGTCGGCCTCTTGTTGCCAAGCCAACTCGAATGCGGGCAGCGTGTTTTCGGGAGCCTGGGCGGAGGACCCACGGTGGGCGATGACCAGTGGGCTTGGTGGCGTCTGTGACATGGCCGTTAGTACGGAAACGTAGAAAAGGAGTGAAAACAAGAGAGGGGGACGCATGGGGCCTAATCATTTCCTAGAATAAGCCACACAAGAAAAAGTTGTCCGATAAGAAGTGCCACGCCGACACCGAATAGGGCGCCAGCGATTTTCAGGCAGAGAAGGCTCCTGCTCCACCAAAAGAAAGCAAGGCTCGCTGGGATTCCTGCGAGTCCCGTGAGCAACTGACTGAAAAGAACCCCGCACATCATCAGTTCCTGAAGCCCTACGGCCATTTTTCCAGAATCATTCATCATGGCTGTGCCCATGAATCCCCCGTACGCCATGATCAAGTGCCCGAATGCCCACGCGGCCAAAAACGGCACTGCGAGGAGCACGCATACGACTCGGAGAAAGATTTTGAGGGCTTTGTCTACGTTGGGGTCGCTTGCAATCACGGCATGATTCAATCACCCGGCGAGAGAAGATCCTACTAAAAGAATGCCTGTGGGATCTCATGAATACTGGAAATGTCCCCAAGTTTTCCGAGGCAATGAGGTTCTCTCTTGTTTCAATGCCTGTGATTCAGCGTATGCTTTCGCGCATGAAGCAGTACTCTCCCATGCTCGCGATCCTTCTGGCGTCCACCCTCATTGTTCATGCGGCGCCGGAAAATACTCCGAAGCCGAATGTCGTTCTGATTCTTGCCGATGATCTCGGTTGGCAGGATGTGGGGTGCTACGACATCGATGCGCCGACGCCGATGGAGACGCCGAATATTGATCGGTTGGCCAAAAAAGGCGTCCTCTTCCGGCAAGGGTACTCGCCTGCGCCAACCTGCGCCCCGACGCGGTGTGCGATCATGAGCGGTCGCCACCCGGCGGCCTTGCAAAAAACCCACGTGGTCGGTGGAAATCCACCCACGCCTTACAGCCGCCTGCAGCATCCGATCATGGATCCTTGGTACAGCGGTCGCATGGAGCTGAAGGAAGTGACGATTGCTGAGGCATTGAAGGAGAGCGGATACGTGTCGGGGCATGTGGGGAAATGGCACATGGCAATCGACCACAACGCATTTCCCCAGCCCGAAGACCAAGGGTTTGATTTTACGAAACACCACCTCGGTGAAAGTGCCGCCATGAAGCCGCACCGGCTCACGGGGTTCGCGACATCAGACAAAAACGATCCGTACCAACTCGACAAGGACGGGTTCCCGAAGGATCAAACCACGCTCGACGCGATCGACTTCATGCAGGAGTCGAAGGACAAGCCGTTCTTCCTGTATTACGCCGCGTGGTTGGTGCACACGCCGATCCACAGCCGGAGCCGCGAACTTTTAGAAAAGTACTGCCGCAAACTGGGCGTCGAGTTTCCCACCGATCCCGAAGGCTGGCCGCTTGAGGGCCAAAAGAACCCGTACTATTGCGCGATGGTCGAGATGTTCGACCACTATGTCGGGCAACTCATCACCTACCTCGAGCAAACCGATGACCTGCGGAATCCTGGCCACAAGTTGATCGATAATACCTACGTCATCCTGACCTCCGACAATGGCGGCATGGAGACCCACCCTGGCGAGGTGATCACCGACAACTACCCGTTGGACAAGGGTAAGATCAACGCGAAGGAGGGAGGCGTGCGCGTGCCATTTCTGATTTCCGGGCCTGGCATTCCCGCTGGCCGTGAAAGCGATGTCATGGTCAATGGCCTGGATTTTTACCCGACGATTTTGAGTTGGACCGGTACCGCTAAGCCTAAGGAACAACCCCTCGACGGATGCGATCTGAGCACACTCCTGTCAAAAGCGCCGGAGGATGCTACGCTTGTGAAAGAGATGGACGGCTCACGCCGTGACACGATGGTTTGGCATTTCCCCCACGGCGTGGCCCAGCAGTCGACGCTTCGGAAAGACGGGTGGAAGGTTATTGTGAATCACTTCCCCGGCAGGCCGCTGGAGCTTTATCAACTGTATGAGGATGGGCCCGCCGGTTCCAAACGGGTGGATATCGAGGAGGCAAAAAACCTAGCCCAAAAGATGCCGAAGAAGGCGCAGGAGTTGAAAGCCGAGCTTTATAGCCGATTGGCGGCGATGAAGGCCTCGTTCCCGTATTTGAACCCACGCTACAAGGGCAACCTGCCGCGCAAAGAGTCGGCATGCATCCCGCAGGAGCATGGACGCGACGGCACCCAGGTCTGGGCTCGTTTCAAAGAAAACGGCGCCAAGGTCACCGAGGCGCAGCTCGCCTACACGCTCAACGGCGGAACTCCCGCAGAGGAGTGGTATGTTGTGCCGGCACGGATCGATGGAGAGCGGGTGACCGCGGAATTGCCCGAGGGAACGACCCACTATGTGTTCAACCTGATCGATGAGCACAATTTCCTCGTCTCGTATCCCGAGATGGCCGACATGCTGACAGCCGGAAAGCGCAAGCGCACTGGCACCTACTCGCCGGATGCCATTGTGGCCAAGAAGCAGTAGAATGGTTGCCCCCGATATGAAAAACTGCCTGCAGATTTGCTCTTGCTTGGTGGTGTTGGCCTTGTCGGCCCATGTCCAAGCTGACCTGGTGCCTGATGTTCAGGACGATCGGGTTGTTCAACGGATTGGGTTTGGTTCCTGCTTCAACCCAAAGAGTAAAAAATACACTATCTTCGACGGGATTCTCCGCCAGAAACCGGATGTCTTCGTTTTTCTCGGAGACAATATCTACGGCGACACGACGGACATGGAATTGCTCGCGAAAAAATGGGGCGAACTTGGAGCGGTGGAGGGCTTCAAGAAACTGCGTGAAACGAGCACGATGCTTGCCACTTGGGATGACCATGATTACGGGGTCAATGATGGCGGGAAGTCGTATCCGATGCGGCGCGAATCGGAGCGAATCTTCCTGGATTTTTTCCAAGATCCGGCGGACTCGCCGCGGAGAACGCGTGAGGGGGTTTATGGATCGTATATGTTCGGCCCTCCGGGGAAGCGCTGTCAGATTCTCCTACTCGACACGCGGAGTTTTAGGGATGAGTTGCCGCGCCTGAACGTCAAGGGAGGGGCTGGCCGCGTCGGTTGGTATGAACCAACTGACGACCGCACTAAAACACTGCTCGGAGAGGAGCAGTGGAAGTGGTTGGAGGAACAGCTGCAGGTGCCGGCCGATCTTCGGATCATTGCCAGTAGCATTCAGATGCTGG
This sequence comes from uncultured Spartobacteria bacterium, assembly GCA_937888355.1. Classification (GTDB taxonomy): domain Bacteria; phylum Verrucomicrobiota; class Verrucomicrobiia; order Chthoniobacterales; family Terrimicrobiaceae; genus UBA967. The sequence goes on along the minus strand of CALAPX010000035.1, from coordinate 544 downwards.
CCCACGAGAAAGGCATGGAGAACTGGGGCAACACGCCGCATGAACTGGAGCGTCTTTTTGCGCTGCTCAAAAAGCACAAGGCGACCCCAGCCTTCGCCATCTCGGGGGATGTGCACTTCACCGAGTTGTCAAAAAGGGATGTCGAGGGATATCCCTTCTACGACTTCACCAGCAGCGGCATGTCCCACGCCTCGAAGAACTGGGCGAATGCCGCAAACTCGTTCCGCGTGGGCGGTGCGTCTTGGGAAATGAACGCCGGGATGATCGAGATCGACTGGGATGCAAAACGCGTCACGCTCAAGGCCATCAATCCCGAAGGAGAGGCATTGTTTTCACACCAACTCGCGTTGGATGAGTTGGTGATGCCTTGAGGAAAGGCTGCTTTTAAGAATTCAGGAGCCCCGCTCCTCTCATTTTTTTGTCGAACGAACCAAATCAGCGGTAAACGACAGTGCTGATCATAAATAATTAGCTGATCACTATTTGTTCATTGAACAATATTGTAATGTTGTAGAAATAGAATTAATATTTACGGTAGCCCCTT
>CALAPX010000034.1 GCA_937888355.1 uncultured Spartobacteria bacterium | reverse complement strand
GGACACAAGCGTCGCGCAGCTATTAAGTGCCGCCGCGATCGTGCTCATGAGGGCGGCGGCCATCCCCGCCGCAAGGAGTCCTTTGAGACCCACTGGAACAAGGTGGTTGATCAGCATCGGCAACATCGCATTGTAATCCGGCTTGCCGGTCTCGGAGAGCAGCGGGAGTTGGAAGGCTCCCTTCTGCCAAAGCACAAACCCGATCACTCCGGGGAGAACCATAAGAAAAGCCGGGGTTATTTTCAGAAATCCCGCAAAGAGGGCCCCATTTTGCCCCTCCTTCACCGAATGGGCCGCCAGCACGCGTTGGACGAGGGTCTGGTCGGCGCACCAATACCAGATTCCTAAAATCGGATAGCCCAGCAGAATCGCCAGCCACGAGTATTGGTTGAGGTTACCGTCGGCATTGTGGATCGGTTGGAGCATGTTCATCTGCCCAGGCCGCACTGAGGACTGAAACGAGGAAAGATCGCGAATTCCGACATCCGGCAGGGCCATGATGCCTAGGACAGTCACGAGGCCGGCTCCGAAAAGCAGCAGGAGGGCCTGGATATTTTCCGTAAGCACGACGGCCTTCAAGCCGCCGAGGACCGTGTAGACAACAGTGAATGCCGAGAGGACCAGGATGGTTGTCATCATGGGAACCCCAAGGAAGCTCTGAAACACCTTCGCCGCGGCAAAAAGACTGATCCCGATATGAATCAGGAGGGCACCAAGGATACCGATCACTGCCATAAAGGTGCGCGCCTGTGGGCAGTAGCGGCGCTCCATGAATTCCGGGAGCGTGTGGGCGCCGGACTTCACATAGAACGGGGTGAACACAAGGGCCAGCAGGATGAGCGTGAAGCAGGCCATCCACTCGAAATTCCCGATCACCATTCCGTCCTCCGCGCCGCCGGCCGCGAGTCCCACGAGGTGGATTGTCGAAATATTCGAGGTGAATACCGCCGCGCCGATGGTAAACCAACCGAGCGATTTGTTGGCGAGGAAGTACTGGTCGCTGGACGCGTTCTTGCGGTACCCCGCCCAGATACCGAAGGCGGTGATGCCGATGAGGTAGGTGGCGATCACGGCCACATCAATCGGGGAGATGTTCATAGGTTAGGTTTTTGGTGTTGCTGGATTGGGAGGAAATTCAGTCGAGATCGATGACAACCTTCAGGGTCTTGTCGGCTTCCTTTTCGATGAAGTGGTACGCCTTCTCGTAGTCCTCGAAGGGGAAATGCTTCGTCACGAGAAGTTCGGTTTTCATGGCACCCGAAGCGATCCAATCGACCGCTTGGGCGTAGTCTTCCTGGCGGTACATGAGGGTCCCGATGAGGCTGATCTCGCGGTCACCGACAGTCGACATGTCCACCGCCGGCCTGCCGGCAAAGACGCCCAGCACGACGATATCGCCGCCTTTTTGGATGTTCTGGATCGCATCATCGAGTGAGCGTTCGTGTCCCACGGCCTCGAAGGCGACATCGAATCCCTCGTCGCCAAAGAACGCCTTGCACTTCTCCCGAAGGTTTTCGGTACGCACATTGCAGACAGCGTCGATTCCGGCATCGAGAGCCTTCTGGAGACGGAAGTCGCTGAGATCGGTGATCAGCACCTTCTTCGCCCCGCGACATTTCGCCGCCTGAGCCACAAGGTTGCCGATCGTGCCTGCGCCGGCGACGAGGACATTCTTGTCCTTGAGCGTCGGCACACGGTTCGTGGCATGGGCCGTGACAGCGGCCGGCTCGATGAGCGCCCCTTGCTCAAAGCTGAGACTCTCGGGAAAGGGAACGATACGCTCCTCCGTGGTGATGAACAAATCCTGCGCACAGCCCGGCGCTTGAAATCCACGCACCTTGAGGCTGTCGCAAATATTGTACTCCCCGCGCTTGCAGGGATTGCATTTGCCGCAGAAG
>CALAPX010000033.1 GCA_937888355.1 uncultured Spartobacteria bacterium | reverse complement strand
AATTCTTTCATTGCGCTTCCAAATCGTCTATTGCCGCCGCTTCTGTTCTACCCCACCCGATAGCATCTCCTTCTTCGTAACCGTCCCTCGTCGCGCTCCAATCAAAATCACGGCAAGGTATTGGGGGGTTAACAAACGCGGTGACAATGGTCCGTGTATCGTTGTTGTTCATTTAAGCACCTTTGCAATCGCATCTTCAAAACAAATCCAGTTGAGGTAATTTTTTAGGCGTTTGCTCTCTTGTTATTTTTGAGCGCCACAGCGTTACTTTGTCCATGTGATTATGTCCTTGCTCTGGGGTTACTTTCATGATCGGTTCTATCCACCCGATAAGGGATAACGCCCTTACTCCGGATACCCATGTATTGTGGTGTAGAGCTTTTGGCAGGAATATCATTCTTCGGCGGCAATGCTCGCGGAATTCATCTCCCCTCACAATAAATCGATTTAAGAGCAATTCTTCTGCGCTGGCTAAATATTGCTCTACAAACTCTGGCGCTGCTTTTGCCGCCTTGCTCCAGCACCTGTCAGCCAGCACCATAGCCTCTTCCATTCTTTCTTTCGTCCCACGATGACTTTTGCAACTACTGAACCCATGGTCTCCGGGGCCAAATTCTTCGCCGCATTGCGAGCAAAAGGTATTTTGAAATTTATATTCCATCTCATTTCCCCTTCATGTAGATTGCAATTGTCTCTTCAATACGCGACACGTCGTCGTTGGTGAGCTTCCTAGCCAGCCACTCGGCCTTGCGGCCCCTACGATCCAGCACCTCCCAAGCGGCCTCGGTGTAACCGTAGTAATCCAAATCGGAGGCCGCGTGGTAACTGTAGGAGCCCTTCTCGCGGTGGTAGTCCACCACGCCCACGATGCAGGGGATGCCTGCAACGTGAGTCGCGATTTCTGCGAGGTAGCTCACTTCTGTTGAGCTCTGTGCTGTTTGGAAAGGGTGAGACCCCAAATTTGCCTTTCAGCTTTCTCGAGGACCATGGAGATGAGATCATCGTCGTGGTCCTGTGTCTCGTAGGCTTTGTCGTCGGCCAGTTCTGCGAGCATCTTGACCACACCATAGATGCCGTGCTTATCGAGAAGCTCGGTAAACGTGACATTTTTTTTCAAGAGTTCAGTCGTGGCTGTCGTCCCAAACAAATGTAATTCATCGTCTTTGCTAATGCTTGCGTCGCTCATTTCTTGCTCCTATTTTCAATTTCGCGGTTGAGATACCACTGCGCTTTCTTGAGGTCATCGCAGGCGATGCACAAAACCACCATTCCGAGGTGATAATTCAACTGCTTTGACTCAACGAAATTGGTGGTGGTGTCGTCGCGGAAGTCAGCGTCTTCTTTGAAAGAGGTGAAGCCCCAGCACGTAATCCATGGCCTGTTCAAAGGTCATGGGTGGTCCTACTTCAACGAAGTTGGGTTCATCTATGCGGGGCTTAACCTTGGAAATACGGTTTTTTACCCTGCGCTTATCAGTGCGGGGATTGCGGGATATACCTTTTGGCATGACTTTCTCCTGTATTGTGGGTTATTACGGTCTTCTTTCTTGTCCAACAATCCGAAACATCTGAAGCTGTTGGACGAGGAAATAATAGCACAACTGTTTTTTGAAACGCAAGCAAAAAATAATTGCGGTGGTTTGATGCGATTTGATGCCTATTGTTTAGTCTTTTCTATCTGGGCAAGGGCCTTGGTGAACGCTTCTTCTGTCCAGTCTTCGATGATGCGTGTAACGGGTTTCTTGTAGAACTTTGACAGTTCACGTAGTTTGGCGTGTACGACTTCGCGTACGATTATTCCGAACCAGCGTTTTTCCCTTTGGTTGGGTGGTTTCGCTTTTTTCTCCGGACGTGCGGCGTGCCTAATTACTCGCAACCGTTCCTTTTCATCCTCGCGTCTTTTTGCCAGTTCCTGTCGGTTGCGCAGCAATGCCTCGGTTTGTTCCTTGATCAGCGTTTCGATAATCTCGTCTGTTTTATTCATGATTGCCCCCGAGAATAACGGGGGCGGTTGTCTCGATCCAGACGCGCGCGCCGCATGAAAGTGGTTTATTGGGCGAATACACGACGCGTGCGGGCCCCTGTATTTCGACCGTGTGCGCGTAGGTGTTGCTGTTATAGGTCTTTACTGTCAAGGGGGGGTTATTTTCACCCAACTTGCTGTTGCGTTTAATGACATGTTGATTGACGTGAATGATTGTTTTCATTTCGCTTCTCCCCAAGAGGGTCCGATCTCCACGTCGACGCGGGAAGGGACTTCTAGCTGGACGGCGTTGGCCATGATTGCGGCGGCAGCTTCTGCTTCGCTGCGGTTCGCGACGGAGAGGGCGATCTCGTCGTGGATGGGAAGCAGGATGTGAAAGCCTGCCTGCTCGAGGGCGATCATGGCCGCTTTGGTTTGATCGGCGGCTGACCCTTGGATAAGGCGATTGAGTCCTTTGTAGGTATAGGCGCGCTTGATCCGTTGTCCGTATTTCGCGAAGGCTTCTTCGCGCGGCAGGGCCTTGTTCACGCCCCACTCCATGGGCTCCCAGAGGGGGAAGCGGCATTTGCGTCCGAGGAGTGTACGGATGGAGCCGTTGGAGGTAGCGTTTCCGATCCGGCGCATGACGGCGTCTACCGTTCCGCGCAGGAAGGGGACTTTGGAGTGGAAAGTTTTGATCAGGCCGTCGGCTTCTTCAAGGGGGAGGTCCAGTTCGTTGGCGAGCTTGGACTTGCCCATGCCGTACATGAGTCCGAGGCCGATGGTTTTGGCTTGTTTGCGCTTGATCCCGGCCATGTCTGCGACCATCTGGTGAAAGTCGGTATTGGGGTCGGTTTTATAGGCCGTGGCCATCTTCTCTGCTCCGTTGAGCTCGAGCAGGGTGGCGTAGTGCACCAGCAGGCGGGGCTCTTGTGAGGAGAAGTCGTTAGCCGCCCAGAGCTTCCCCTCTTCGGGGAGGAAGAGGGAGCGGACGAGGGGGCCGATTATTTCGTGGCGAGCGGGTACTTGCTGGAGGTTAGGGCTGGCCGAGGAGAGGCGTCCGGTCACGGTTCCGCCATCGTCGGAGCGCAGTTGGTTGATATGGGGGTGGATGCGGCCGTCGTGGCGGGAGAAATCCAAGTAAGGTTGGAGGAACGTGCCGTGGGTCTTGTTCAGTTCGCGGGCTTCCACGATCATCTTGGCTACGGGATGGGGGCAGGATTCGAGGAAGCTTCGCGTGAAGGAGGGCAGGCCGGTGGTGGTCCGTGGGTATTCAACCTTCAACCTATCGAAGCCTTTGGCGATGCTGGACGCCGCCCAGATATCGATCTGCTCACCGGATTCCTTCTTGAGGTTTAAGAGGAGGGTTTTCTCCCGGGCCACCATGTTCGCGATAAGCTTTTCGGCCTTTTCGGAGGCGAACCGGATGCCCCGGTAGGTGATGCCAAGGAGGACGGGCAGAAGGTCGGTTTCGAGGTTGAAGATGGATTCGACTTCTTCCTCGCGCATCTGTATTTTCATCTGGTGCCAGAGCTTGAGGGTCAGGGCGGCATCTTGTTCGGCGTAGTCCCCGACATAC
>CALAPX010000032.1 GCA_937888355.1 uncultured Spartobacteria bacterium | reverse complement strand
GATGGTGTGAACCGCCCGGCATGAATCGATCAATAGACCTTCTCCGCGCTTAAGAGGCGGCAATACAAGAAGTCCGGCAGCACGCTCCCACCAGAGCGCCGCGAACCTCGCCGAGGGGACTAGACACTCTTCACCTGTTTCGTCATAGACCGCGCCACGCCTCAAAATGCACCCGAGCTCAAGAACTTCATGGCAATCGGGAAGCCGATCACGATGAATGTCACCGGAAAAATGAACACCATCAACGGACCGATCAGTTTGACAGGGGCCTCCATCGCCTGCTTTTCCGCTCGCTGAAAGCGCTCGGTTCTCCTCTGCTCTGCCTGGGAGCGCAACGCCTTGCCCAGTGAGGCCCCCATCTTTTCGGCCTGGATAACGGTACCGACAAAGCTCGAGACTTCAGGCATCTGCAGTCTCGTCTCCATTCTCCGTAGCGCTTCGGCGCGTGGAAGACCGGAACGAAGATCGCGTACGACCATGAAAAATTCCTGTTTAAGCGGACCCTCAGGCCCCTTTTGCACCACCTGGTTAAGGGCCCCGGTCAAATTGAGCCCAGCCTCTACCGCCATGGTGATGAAGTCGAGAAACATCGGCATCGCCTTCTGAACCAGCTTGAACCGTCGCCCGCGGGCATCCCGCCGCCAGATATCAGGATAATAAAATCCTAAAACGGCCCCCATAGCCGCGTAGGTCACAGAAAACTCGCCCAGCAACATTTGCACCAGGAAAAAGAACGCCACAGTAATCAACAGAGAGATAATCCTCAAGGCGAAGAACTGCTCGGCCGTCATCAGGTAGGAGACACCACTGAGACCTAGCTGGGTCGTCATCTTTTCAAGCTTGGCCGACTCCGCGCGGGAGGTGACGTGATATTCGACAAAGAGCACCGCGGGCCAAAGCAGCCTGACCAGTGGCGGAAGAGGGTCCATGTAACCCCGGTCCTCAGCCGGAACCTCCCTGGCAACGGTGCTCGCTACATAATAAAAAAGGATCAAGGCTGAACCGACTAACAGGCCAATCAACCAGAAGATGGGTTCCATGTCAGACGTCGATATTTACGATACTTCGGATTCCCAGGTATCCGATAGTAATCATTACAAAAACCACCACCAGCACAGCCCAGCCTATCAGGGTGTTGTACAGAGGATTCATGGCTTCCGGCTCCATGTAGGTCAGGATAGCCATCAGAAAAAGAGGCAAGGCCGCCATCACGATGCCCTGCATGCGACCTTGAGCGGTCAGTGCCTTGATCTTTCCTTCCATTTCGTGCTTGCGTCGCAGGGTGTCCGCCAGTGACTCGAGGATCTCGGCAAAATTCCCGCCGACTTCCCGCGTAATTCGCATAGCTGCAACCAGCAGCACAAAGTCGGGCACCGGCATTCGCTTTTCCATATTGTTTAGAGCTTTGTCGAACTCGACACCCAGGCGCTGCTCCGCCAGCATCAGGCCGAATTCCTGGGCCAACGGCGGCTTCGACTCCTTGGTCATCGACTCCATGGCGACTGCCAGACTGGCACCTGCCCGCATGCTCCCTGAGACCATCAGAAGAGCGTCGGGGAGTTGCCTCTCAAATAACTCCACCCTCTTGGTCTCCAATCGCTTGACCAGGAACTTCGGCGCTAAGACCGTCGCAATGGCACCCGCAAGAGGAATGATCGGATTGTCGAAAAAAAACCAGAGAATGAGCGGCACAAAAATAGCTGCTACAACGCTGATCTGGAACAGCTTTTTGGTGTCGACAAAGATAAACATCGCCTCCAAGCTAGACTTGGAAGCCTTATCGAAATTTTCACGGTGCTTGTTGAGGCCGCTCTGAGCAACCATCAACAAGAGCAGGCTGAAAACGATCGTGGTCGCCAGGATCGACAGGGATATGATTATGTTCATGAGGCGTTCTTTTCAGCCCTGAAAATGGAGAGATCCACGGGCATGCCTCGCTTGGCCATATCCTGGCAGAAATCAGGAATATTGCCTGTGGCTATGAACTTACCCTTGATCTTGCCCTTTTCGTCGTATCCATCCTGCCTGAAGAGGAAAATATCCATCAACTGCACGATTTCACCCTCCATACCAGTCACTTCGGTAATGTGAGTCACCTTGCGGCTGCCATCCGGAAAGCGGCTCTGCTGAACGATCATGTGCACTGCCGAGGATATCTGCTCCCTGATCGCGCGGATTGGCAGATCCAGGCCAGACATTAGTGTCATCACCTCGAGGCGGGCTATGCAGTCCCTGGGCGTATTGGCATGTGCCGTGGTCATGGATCCATCATGGCCGGTATTCATCGCCTGCAGCATATCGAGGGCCTCGCCGCCCCGGCACTCGCCGACGACGATACGGTCCGGCCTCATTCGCAGGCAGTTTTTGACCAGATCTCGAATATGGACCGCCCCTTTTCCCTCCGAATTGGGGGGGCGTGACTCGAGAGATATCAGATGCGGCTTGGCAAGCTGGAGTTCTGCCGCGTCCTCGACAGTGATAATCCGCGCATCATCTGGAATGTAGTTGGACAAAACATTTAATAGCGTGGTCTTCCCAGAACCAGTGCCGCCGGAAATTATGATATTCGCGGCATGGTGCACGGCGATCTCCAAAAACTTCATCATCTCCGCGGTCACCGAACCGTAGTTGATCATATCCTTGTCGATCAACTTGTTCCTGGAAAACTTCCGGATGGTAATGTTGCAGCCTTTGAGCGCCAGCGGAGGGATCACGGCATTGACCCGCGAGCCGTCCTTCAGACGCGCATCGACCATCGGAG
>CALAPX010000031.1 GCA_937888355.1 uncultured Spartobacteria bacterium | reverse complement strand
TTCCGATTCCGAGTGCGGCTCCAGCACCCGCAACAGCGAGTGTGAAACTGCCAGTGATCCCGCCAGCGGTGGCGGCTGCTTCAGCTATAATGTGTGGTATCATTTGTTTGTTTTGTTGTTCCTACCGCCCGCAGTCTTGCCACGGTCCCGGTGAGGAAATTGTTAGTGCTCTTCTCCCTCCTCATGTGAGGTGGACAGCTGAATATAAACAGCGCATAGAAGCATGAACACCGTGGCCTGCAGAAGACCTACGAGAAGTTCTAAAAAGTAGAAAGGCAGCGGAATGGTCACCGACATGATATATGCAATCCACTCGGGCAGTCCCAGTTGTTTTCCCAGAGTGATCATTGTGGTGAGGAGATTTTCTCCGGCAAAAATATTCCCAAACAGACGAAGGGAAAGTGAGACCGGGCGGAATGCGATGGATACCACCTCAATCACACCAACAAATAAAAATATGGGAACTAATAAGATAGCCATAATTCCCGTGAGACCACCCTTGACGCCAAAAAGGTGGTCTAAAAAGCTACGAATACCTACTTCACTGATCGACCAGTAGAGCCAAAACACCATGAAAATGGATGCCATGGCTAATGTCATGTTCAGGTCGGCAGTAGCAGGACGCAGCAGAGGGGCTTCGACGTTCGTTACACTCAAAAACCCATCCCCTGGATTTCCCCAACCTATTGATCCAACCCCTGGGAGGAGGCCAAACCAATTTGAGACGACGATGAAAATGAAGATGGTGGCAAGCAGAGAGAAGACGCGCGCTACCATGTGGCTTCCAACAATGCTTTCAATCAGGTCGTAGAGACTTTGCACCACAGCCTCAAAGAAGTTCTGAGTGGGTCCTGGAATGCTGGTCAAATTTTTGGTGGCCTTTCTGCAGAACCAGATAATGAAGGCTGAGACGATACAGCTCACGAAAATGGAATTGGACAACCATTCAAAGTAAGACACCCCAGATTCATCCAGAAAAATAGTTGGAGCGTGGAGCGTGAGCGAAGCGGCAAGCATTGGCGAAAGTGGCATGGAAATAACGTTCGTTTTGTTGTGGTTCGTTTTTGCAGAAATGTGGAATTTCCCGAAAGGTCGCGTGATAATTCCCTAAAAACGGACTGCTGATAATATCATTCGGTGCACGTCAGACAATCCCAAATGCAAAAAAATTTATCAGACAAAATCAGGAATTGGGTGGAACCCCCAAACGGCGGAGTTGTTGCATAGCCATGCCAGTGACCGGTGAGCGTGGAAATTCTGAGACGATCATATTGTAACGCTTCAGAGCCTCGTCCCGCTTGAATGCACGGAGGAGGATTTCTGCCTCGGCATACGCCGCAAAAGGGGCTGTGTAGCTAGCGGGGTATTGGGTCAAGACTTGCTGATAGGTTGTGGCAGCGGCGGATTGGTCGTCTGCCGCTTCTTGGTTTTGTCCGATCCCCAGCAGGGCTCCGCCCGCAAGCGGGTGATCTGGGAATCTTTCGAGAAACTCGCGGAAGGCTTCTGATGAGGACTCCAATTCGCCTGCCGTGCGATATTCTGCAGCAAGGAGCAATAAGGCATCTGCCGCAGGGTTCGAACGGGGATGAGAGATAATGAGGTTTCGGAAACTCTCCCGCGAGTCTGCCAAGGCGAGCATTTCACGCGCTGAAGCTTCGGAGGAGGCATCATAGGCAAACCAAGCGGATGCACCCACCACCAACGCCAAAACACCCACGATGAGGGGCAGAATAGTTTTTTTGTTTTTCTCCCAAAAGAGATCGGCTTCAAGAGCGGACGCCGAAATTTCAGGACCTGCTGGTGCTTGTGGTTCGTTCATGATTAAGCAACCTCCGCGCGTGCTGCATCGGCAAGAGCAGTGCTCAGGTAGCGCTCACCAGTGGAGCAACCGATAGTGATGATGAGTTTCCCGGCGTTTTCCGGGCGCTTGGCGATTTCTATAGCGGCATGAACATTCGCTCCGGTGCTGATGCCTGCGAGAATGCCTTCCTCTTTAGCGAGGCGTCGTGCCATGGCAAAGGCGTCCTCATTTGAAACACGAACACACTCGGTGATCTGGGCTTCACCTGAGGCGGCTTTCAAGTGGAGGTTGTTAGGCACAAAACCGGCTCCGGCACCTTGAATTTTGTGTGGACCGGGTTTGAGGGGTTCATTGGCGAGGGTTTGGGAAATCACGGGAGAGTCGGCGGGTTCGACGGCGATCGCTTGGAAGGTAGGTTTGCGGGGACGGAGGGCTTCCACGCAACCTGTGATAGTGCCACCGGTTCCTACTGACGCGACGAGGATGTCGACCTTGCCGTCGGTGTCAGCCCAGATTTCCTCGGCTGTTGTTTTGGCGTGGATGGCTGGATTGGCGGGATTATTGAACTGTTGGGGCATCCAGGAGTTTGGGGTTTCCAGCAGGAGAGACTCAGCCTTGGCAATCGCGCCGCGCATTCCTTCGGCTCCCGGAGTAAGGACGAGTTTTGCGCCCAGCATGGCAAGCAGGGTGCGGCGCTCCAAGCTCATGGATTCAGGCATTGTCAGGATGACCTTGTAGCCTTTCGCTGCGGCTACGAAGGCGAGGGCGATACCGGTATTCCCGCTGGTCGGCTCGATGATAATCGTGTCGGGGTTCAGGACGCCGCGTTGTTCGGCATCCTCGATCATGGCCATGCCGATGCGATCCTTAACGCTGCCTAGCGGGTTGAAGAACTCGCATTTGAGGGCGATGGTGGCCGGTAGCCCGGCAGTGACCCGGTTGAGTTTGACCAGCGGAGTGTGTCCGATGGTTTCGACGATGTTGTTATGGATATTGCCCATGGGAATTAGAGATTGTTTACATGGTCGGCAAGGGGCTGGGCAATGCCGAACGTGCTTTACCCTGTTGTGCGGAGTCCGCTGGCGATCGCATTGATGCTGAGAAGGACCTTAGGCAGGAGTTTTTCGCGGGACTCGACTTCCGCCGAACGCCACTTCGCAAGGAGGGCGACTTGCTGGACATGAAGTGAGCGAAGGCCGGCGCTGCGAAGGTCCAAAGTTTTCAGCATGCGCGGCCGGCGGGTGGAGATGTCCCCCCCAAAAACGGCAGCCATCATCGAACGAGTAGTTTTGAATTCGCCGAGAATAACCGGCAGGATTTTTTCACGCACCCCATGGGCGGTAACAAGGCTTGCGTAGAGCTCAATGATGCTCGGATCCGCACTGGCGATGTTCGTTTCCACATTTGTGAGAACGTAGTAGAGGAACGGTGAGTTTTTAAGCTGGTCTTTGAGATGGGAGAAGTCTTCCGGGTGCTCCTGCGAGAGTTTTTGAAGCGCTGAACCAACTCCGAACCACCCTGGAAGATAGTGGCGACTTTGGTTCCAGCTGAATACCCAGGGAATCGCTCGGAGATCGTCGAGGGTCCGCTGTCCCGTCCGACGCGACGGGCGTGAGCCGATGCGACTGGTCTCAAGGGCATCAATAGGTGTGGCGGTGGAGAAATACTCCATGAAGGAAGGATGCGAAATCAGGGAGGTGTAAGCGTCGCGGCTGGCCGCTGAGAGAAATGAGCATATTGAATCGAACCTTTTGTCGTGTGTTGATGCGGAAGGCATGAGGGACACACCGGTGGTTCCTGCCTGGAGCAGTTCGAGATTGTGGAGTGCAGAGGTGATTGTGCCGTATTTCTGAGAGATTGTCTCACCTTGTTCTGTCATGCGCAGGTCGCCTGCAACTGATCCCGGCGGTAGGGCGTCAAGGAACCGGTGAGTGGGGCCCGCGCCACGGCTGATTGTACCGCCGCGGCCGTGGAAAAACCTGATGCGAACGCCATTCATTTTTCCCGCATCGGTCAATGACTGCTGTGATTGGTGGAGCGTCCACTGACTGGCAAAAATACCGCAGTCTTTATTGCTGTCGCTATAGCCAATCATGACTTGCTGAAACGGAGTTTCACTTATGACTCGAAGACTGCGGCGGGTCATGCCGTGGTTGAGAAATTTCTCAACAATCGAGGGCGCACGCTCAAGGTCTTCCAAGGTTTCAAACAAGGGAACGACCGGCACTTCGCAGACAAGACCCTCGGGAGTCCATCGCGCAAGACCAGCTTCACGAGCGAGCAGGTAGACGGCGAGAAGGTCGGAGAGGCGTCTTGTCATGCTGACGATCAGTGAGCCGATGCTTTCCGGTCCATATTGGCCGATGTGCTCGCGGAGCACTAGATAACAGGAGAGAATGGCTTCGGCTTCTTTGCCAACCGGTGTGCCCATTCCTAAAAATGGACGTGGCGAGGAGAGTTCGGACTCAAGAAACGCTAGGCGGCGCTCCTCATCCCAAGAGGAGAACTTGTGATCTTTGAACCCACCGGCATTGAGAAGTTGATCAATGGCGAGGTCATGGAAGTGGCTGTTCTGGCGGATGTCCAAGGCCGCCAAGTGGAATCCAAAACTGTCCAGCGCACGCCGAGCGGGGCTGACGGCTGATTCGGCTAAACGGGCTGCTCCCCCCTCCCTTAATGCACGGTCAAGAAGGGCTAGGTGTGTATCGAGTTCATCAGGGTGAGCGTAATGAAAATCACCATCGAGTATTTCCGCTCCGTCTATTTTCCCTTGCGAAATAGGAAGTTTCGCTTGGAGGTGAAGAACGAATTGCCTCCATGGTTCGTCGGAATGGCATTGGCGAAGGGTTTCTGCAAGGCGCGGGTTTTCCCTCTGCAGTGATTGGAGTTCTTTTTTAAGAAACTCGGAGAATTCCTGGAAGTTGCTTGAAAGTGGGAGTTGTGATGCGAGTTCTCCGAGTTGCCTGTGGAGAACGACAAGTGCGCTCAAACGCAGATCGGCAAGGGTGGATTTTGTAACTTCTGCAGTAACGAGTGGGTGTCCATCCCGATCGCCTCCCACCCATGTGCCAAAGCGGACTTTCGGCAACTTGAGCGGGTCTGAGAGGAGTGACGGATCAAATCCCAAGTCCAACCATGCCTGGAGAAGGCGTTGATCGAGGCGGGCAAGGGCAGGAGGAAATACTTCTCGGAGATGATACATGACACCTCGGCGCTCGGTGGCGATGTCAGGTTTCTCAAGAAGAATCTCCCCAGTGCGCCAGAGGCGCTCGAGGACAATTTTGATTTCCTTGCGAAGGGTCGATTGTTGGGACGGGGAGAGGCGAGTGTCCTCACGGCTGAGGAGGAGGCGGTAGATGGCGCGGTGTTGTTCTAGGACAGCTGAACGCTTTGCTTCGGTAGGGTGTGCGGTAAGCACGGGTTCAATACGAATCCCACGAAGAGCTGCGGCAATGGTTGATGCGTCCATGCCCGCATCTCGAAGCTTGGCAAGTTGGCGTGGCCAAAGCCCGGGTTCCGCTGCACTGCCGTATTCGATCTCGCGTGAGAGGCGGGTCCTGGCGGCGGCGTTTTCCTCCACCATGTTAAGAAGCTGAAAAGCGATCGAGGCGGCCTGCTCAAATCCCTCGCAGCACCCCTCCTTTTTTCCCACCCAAGGAAGCCTTTCGGCGACTTCGGTTTCCCCTAGTTCGTGGAGAACCTCCTGCAAACTTCCAACCAAGTCTTGAAGGTCGGTGGAGATTTTCTCAAACCCTATCGCGATGTATTCGGCAGTTGTTTTCACGGAAGCGGCCGACTTTTTATGTTTTTAAAAATAATTCAATCGTTCCGTTTCAAGAACAGGCTACTCTCCGTAGACGCCCTTGGCGCCGTAGGATCCATAGTACTTTCCTGAATAGTAGTATGCGTAATAGCCTCCTCGGCCACTAGGGAGAAAATTCAAGACCAATCCAGCGGGTTCTGTTTTGGTTTCCTCAAGCGACTTGATGGCACGCATGACCATTTTTCGCGGTGTGCCGAAGGCCCGAACAACAAGTGTGCACAAATCGACGTGTGGCGCGATGAGGAGGGTGTCACTCACGGCGAGAATCGGAGCAGAGTCGATTACAACACGGTCGTATTTTGACAGTGCCTCTGTAAGAAATCGTTCGATGTTTTCAAATGAAAGCAGCTCGGAAGGGTTTGGGGCGCGTCCCCCAGCAGTGAGGATATTCAAGCCGTCAATGTGTGTTGGCATGATGGCGTTTTTCATTGTGCAGGTCTGCAGAAGAACTTCGGAAAGGCCTGGCTTTCTGTTTTCACCGAAGAATACAATCGAGCCGCCGGGCTTGCGAAGGTCGGCATCAATGAACAGGGTATTGAATCCCTGCTGAGCCAACGTGACGGCATAATTGGAACTGCAGAATGTTTTTCCCTCACTCGGCATCGAGCTGGTAAATAGGAAGGTGCGTGCGTTTTCGTTAAGTTGGTGCAGGGTAAGCGAAGCGCGCAGGGAACGGAACGACTCGGCAACGATGCCTGAGCGCTCTTCATTAGTCACCAGAACACTAGCTCTTGAGGTGAGGCTCAGTTTTGGAATCGCGGCCATTACATTGACTCCGGTCAGTTGCTCAACTTGGTCGACTGTCTTGACGCTCGTATCCATGAAGAAGAGGAGGATCGCGATGCCGATCCCGGAAATAAGACCACCTAGCAGACTCTGGAACCATTTTTTGGTGGCGCTGGGTCGGATGGGGGCAGCGCCGACGGCCGGCTCATGAATGCGCACGGGAGATTCAGTTAGTTGCTTGGTGACATCTACTTCTTTCAGGCGAGAGAGGACAGAATTATAGAGGGCGAGATCTGTTTCCTGCTCCCGCTTGATATCATTGTATTCAATGGATTTTTCGGTCACTCCAAGCAAGCGGGCTTCGGCCTCTTGCCTCGCATTTTTGGTTTGTGTCAGAAGAATTTCCAATCGTTTCTGGGTGCTTTCCAGAAGGCCATCAGCTTCATAGAGGATAGAGGTTAGATCCTTTTTTGTAAGGTCGATTCGGGTTTTAAGATTAATATATACCGGGTGTTTCGCGCGGTAGCGTTGGGAAATAAGCGTCAGTTCCCGTTCGCCGGCGCGTAAGGTTTCATTCAGTTGGACGACTTTAGGTTCATTATTAATACTGGGAAGTCTTAGTAACTGGTCGAGATTTTGCTCTCCGGCTCGGATGACCGCCAGATCGCTGGTGATTTGAAAAATCCGTTGTTCAAGTCCGGCTTGGTTCGCGTTAATCTCTGTCAGTTGTGTTTGAGCCGTTGATAGCATGTTTTCGATCGAGGCAGCTCGCTCCCTTTCGCGAAAACTTTGCATCGCTTCATCAGACACGCGCATTCGCTTGCGAAGTCTATCCGCCTCTTCAAGTAGGAATTGCGTTGCTGATTTTGCTGCATCACTGCGTCGCTCGAAAACATACCTGATATATTCATCAGCAAATGAATTTGCGAGTTTCACAGAGAGATTTGGATCCTGGGTGGTTATATAAACATCAATCAAGCGTGTCTGAGGGCGGAAAAGCGCACTCGACATGCTATTAAGGGCTGCCGCGACTCTATCTGGGCTGGCATCTTTGGCGGAAATGCCGGCAGCAGAGAGGAAGCGCGGATCCTGCTCAAGTTTCAGGCGGGCTGTGACGCGTTGAGCGAAGGGGTAGCTTCTTAAAAGATCTACCACCGTATTGATCATGTCGACACTCCGGATTTGTTCGTCACGTACTTGGGTGAGCTTAGGGTCAAGAATGCGGGCGGATTCCTGTTCGATAAAAAGGACAGTTCGAGCCCTGTAAGAGGTCTCGACCTCGCTCAGGCTATAGCCGGCATAAAGGGCGGAGAAAATCAGGCATAGAATGACGATCCAAAGGCGGTCGACCACCGCATGGAAGTATTCGCGCCAATCGATCGAGTCAGGCGTTAAGGAAGCAGGAGATTGATTTGAGGAGGATGAAGATTGGCTCATTGCGGTTTTTTTGAACGTATCAATACCAACTTTCGCCAACGGTGATTATGTCACCCGGAAGGACCAAGAAGCTACCCCCCATGGGATCCTCCAGGCGAGTGGTGTTAACCTTGAGGGTTTCCGTTGTTTTCCCATCACGTCGCTTCACAGTGATTTTTTTTCTGTCTGCGATACGGGTAAACCCCCCAGCCATGCCAATAGCTTCCAAAATGCCCAGGCGATCGGTGCCTTGCAGTTCGTAATTTCCAGGACGCGAGACTTGTCCAATCACAGTGATCGAGCGCTGGGTGTATGAGGCAATGTTGAGATAGATTTGAGGATTCACGAGGTAATCCGCATCGAAGAGTTTGCGAATATACTCCTGAGCCTCGCGCACACTTTTTCCAGCCACGGCGACTTCACCCAAAAGAGGGAGTTGAACGCGCCCATCGCGAGCTATTTTGGAGCGCATGTTCAAGTCTGGTTCTTTGTAGACCATCAAATCCAGCGTGTCTCCAGGAGACAGAATGTAATCTCCCTCACCAGCCATGAGAGTGGGAATCGGGGGTTCGTATGAAGGTGCTTCGAGTGGTTGCAGCGCACCGGAGTTTGATTGAGGGGAAGGATTGAAGGGAGCAGGAGCAATCGGGGCCGGATTGGAGTGTGTGAGTGGCGCAGGGAGTGCAGGAGGTGCTGAGAATCCTGCCAGACTGGTTGAAAAAAAAGCGATGATCGCAAGGAGGAAATTGCGAGATCGAAAGGGGAATAATGCCATCATTGAGTCGGATAAACTACAAGCTGGACTTTAGAAGGTCAAATTCAAGCTCGTTGAAATGCGAGTTTGAATTTGGTTTTGGTTTCCTTGGCCAGTGGAAAGCATAAAGGTATTTTGCCAACCGAGCCACTCGCGAATACGCCAAGAAATGGTGGCGCTTGTTAGGAAATAGTCCGCCGGACCATCTGAAGCAGAGCTTAGACTATCGCTGGTGAGGGAGGCAAAGTCGGACTGTTCATATCCGCCTGACAACGAGAGATCGATGCCTTTAAAAAGTTTTTGAGCCACTGTACCCAGAATTCCCCGGGTAATATTGTATTGGTTGGGCGCGAGAGATGAGAAGCCTTGGTTCTGGTAAAGTGATAAAGAAAGGCGAGTTTTTTCGCGAGCGTTCCAACCCGCAGCAAGGCTGAAATTTGGACGGATGTCAGCTCCCTGCATCCCAAATGTCGCTTTGAAATAGGTTTTTTCTGTTGGGGTGTAATTGATCCCTGCCGTGTAAACTGGACGCCAGCCAGTGTATTTCGAGTCGGCAATATTTTTATCCGAGACATACCCGCCACCACCCCCTGCATCGACGGAGAACTTTGGAGCCAGTTGGTAGGTCAGCTGAAGCATGGTATCGATATATTGTCGCCCTTCAGTCATTCCCGATTCAAAACTCTGTAACTCCTGTCCGGCGCTGACAAGCAGGCGGGTATTTGTCTTTGGAGTAACAAGGTAGTCGGCAAAGGTGCTGACTGAGGTGGTAAGATTATTGGAGTCGGGTTGTGCGACTTCGGCCGCAGGTGATTGGGTATCGGCGCTTCTGGAGTAGGAAATGGAGCCTGCTGCTCCAATGCTGGCCTGTTCGGTCAGAATATACCTGATCGAGAGTGAGGTGGAGGCGGAAGTTTGCCAATTGTTTGTTCCAGTAATGATATCGTAACCAGATCCCGATGATGCTGAAGAGTTTAAATCAATTGAAAGGCGGCTTGTGGTATAGCCGATAATGAATCCGCCAGTCAGTGAGAGAGGATTGCGTTGGAGACCAGAGCCGGCAGCGGTATATTCTTGATTGTAAAAATAGCGGTAACCGGCGCCAAAGCGGGAGGCTATTCGCCAGACCCCAATTTCTCGATCATAGACAACTCCAAGCGTTGGAGCTGCAAAAAAGCTGTTATTATTGGCAAAATCAGTCGCGGCCCCGCCGGAGTTTTGAGAGGAGTATTCCCAGCCGGTAGCCAAACCAAGAGAAAGGTCGAGGGGCCCAAAACGCAGTCCGCGTTTCAAATTTTCCGCCATGCGGTCGACATTACTAGCAAAGCCAGAGGTCAAGCTTGGCTCATCATCTAAGAGGGAACTCTTTTCTTCCTCGGAGAGTCCCCCGCCGGGTTCGAAAAATTGTGGAGTGGTCGTGCGGTCTTCTAAGGGGCCGGACCAACGGCTCCGAAACTCGGCTTCTTTAACGGTCAGAACCTCTTGGCTGGAAGCACAGGGAGATAATGCGTAAATAATTGCAAACAAATTTACTGCAACAAAATGAATTCTGGATATAGGGGGAGGCATTGTAATCTTGCCAATTTTTTGGCGCTACAACTGCTATAAATAGCTTTTTTGTTCTGATGTTTTGAATGACTTTTGTCAATGGCAGAAAGCAAAAATGTGCTGACTTGAATCATGGGGGGGTGGGCAGTGAGGGGATCGAACCCCCGACCAATAGTGTGTAAAACTACCGCTCTACCGCTGAGCTAACTGCCCAAAAAAAGGGTGATTTCTATGAGAGATGGTGCGCGATACAGGGTTCGAACCTGTGACCCCTACCGTGTCAAGGTAGTGCTCTACCACTGAGCTAACCGCGCAACGTGGGAGGGAATGTTTAGCGGCTCCTGCGCCAGCCGCAATATTTTTTTCATTCTAAAAGAAAAATCCACTTCAAAGCATGATTGAATGGTTGTTATGCCCTGTTGCTTGTTCCAGCATGGCAAGACTTCAAGGAATAAGGGCGCCATGCGTTGACTTCCTTCGGCGCATCTTTTACATAACCGTACCTTTTTTCTCTCCAGAGTGGCACATCAAGACGAAAATATAGCTGAAATTCTAAGGGACCTTGGTCTTTTGACGAGGGACCAGATTGATGCCGCGCGTTCTGGCATCGGCGAGGAGGGGTTGCTCGCCGCACTGGTTCATCAGGGGGTTGTTTCCGAGGAAGACATCGCTCGGGCGCTGGCTTCGCAAAACTCGATGGAGTTCGTCGATCTCTCAGATACCCACGTTGAAAAAAACATCATCGATCTGGTGGATGCAGATGATGCGCGACGCTACCATGCCCTTCCCCTCGTTGTGAGGGATGGCGTTCTTGTGGTTGCTTTAGATAATCCCATGGCCATGCAGAGCATGGACGACCTTACATTCAAGCTGAAAAGGGAGATTGAATTTGTATGCTCCACCCCCGAATCGATTCGCAAACTGATCGTCAAGCACTACGGGAGTGCCGATGAAGCATCTGCCCAGTTGCTCAAGACAATGTCTGGAGGCCCTTCCTCCGGCCCTAATGAGGATGAAGGTGACGAGGAATATGATGAGGGGGATGCCCCGATTATTAAGCTTGTTTCAATGCTTCTGCTTGAGGCTCACACAAACCGGGCCAGTGACATTCATATCGAACCGCTGGAGTCCAAGCTAA
>CALAPX010000030.1 GCA_937888355.1 uncultured Spartobacteria bacterium | reverse complement strand
GGAATCCACACGCGTTTCCTTGAATGTCTTCGTGGCGAAGTTGTCGTTGGGAGCGCGTTTTGTTGCCTCTTCAAGAAACGCCAGCTTCTCAACTCCGTCCATTCCTTTCATGGTTTCCGCCATCCGTCCCATTTCTTCCTTGGGCGGAAGCAAGGGCCCTAGCCCCCCCGCGTCCCCTGCGGACATACTTGGAAGATCGCCAGCGCCAAGCCCCCACTCAAGAGCCTTTGTCCTGCCCCGTCGCTCCGACTCGGCATCTTCGTTTGCTCCACGCAGCATCTCCGCCCGAGACTTCGCGTCGCCCTCCTCGATGATCAGCCGCCGGTTCTGAACATCTCGCATGAAATTCGTCTCCGAATTGTGCAAAAGCATGTTCAGCATGGGAGTCCCCTGCTTCACTATCCCCATCCTCGACGAAAGCGGGTTGTTCTCGTCTTTGGCGAACGCTGCGGACTCCCCCATGATCTGTCCAATCTTCGACTCTGGGCCGTAGAGTTTGGCCCCCATCTCCATTTGCTTGATGAATCCAGACAGGTCTTTTTTGTCCTCGCCCTGCTTCTTGAAGTAGTCGCCCACCCCTGCCCCGAGCTGCGCGATGCCGCGACCCATCGCCGCCGCTCCCTGCTGCGCCCCTTGAAGGTAGCCAGAATAATCCGTGCGGCCGAGTTCCGGCCTTACTGTGTCTCCGATTCGCGCCATGATTTTAGAGTTTGCTGTAGTTCACCATCAAATACCCGCTTTCGTGGACGCTCACCGCTCCGGGCGAAACCTCCATCGCCTCTTGCGCCATAACGCCCTCGGTCATCTCCCCGGTCGGGTCGAATCGGTAGGAATACCAGCCCAGTCCATTTGGGAGCGTCCCGATTCTGCGGATGCGGCTCTTGAGTCGGGAGTCGGACATTTTGATCGCCGACCCCGCTCCTTGGGCTATCCCGCTAATGATTTCTCCCGTCCTCGCCTCCTGCGCCCCATAGACGCTGCTCTGGTAGTTCGCTTGGTTGGCGGCATTCTGGAGGGCCAGGTTGATCCCGGCATCGGGATTGAACAACTGAGGAGTGGACGATCCCAGCAACCCGCCAGCCTGCCCCATGAGCGCGTTCCCCATCGCCCCGGAGTTGCCCATCCTCCCCAAGATGGCTTGGAATGGGTCAACCGCCGTCGCCTGGTTCATCGTCAGCGTCCGAGCGCCGGCATCCTGCGCCTCTGCCCGGTTCTGCCGCAGAACGTCCTCGCGCCCAAGGATCTCGGCGGCCACCCCTGCGTTATCGTTGATCCTTCCCCGAGCCCCGAACGCTTCGCGGGCCTGCTGGTCGGCCGCACGGGCCTGTTGCGTGGTCACTCCCTGCGCTCTGGCGTAGAGGTCTTGGGAAAGTGCGTTCTGGCTGGAAAGCAGTCCTTGGGTGTAGGGATCTGATGCGCGAAACGCCTCGGTTGCCTGCGCCCCGAGGTTTTGCACATCGGTGATGTCGCTTGCCCGCTGGGATGAAGTCGTTGCCGCCCGGGTAGCCTCGGATGCCTGCGCCGCCTGGTCCTGCATACTGAGAACGCCCGGCCCGCCGTTAATCCCATTCAGGTAGCTGTTCCAGTCGTTCAGGTTCAACTCCGCATACTGCGGCCGGAACTGCGCCTCAGACGCGATTAGGCGCTCCTGCAATCGAGGATCAGTAACCCCGTCGAATTGGCCAAAGTTTTTCCCGAAGAGGTATTCCCCTTGGGCTACTCCCGGATCGACCGGGTCTGGTGCTGGAGGAGGGCTGCTTCCCATGGTTTCAGTTGTTGAAGAATCGGTTGATGTGGCGGGGGGCGTAGGTCTTCACCTTGTCCCCCCGGAGAGCGTGGAAAGAGCATTCGGCGGCGTCGGCAATTCGGCGGGACATCGCGGACAAGAGGCAGCGGCGGGCGTCGGAGTCCCTGGCAAGCATGTGCACAAGAATGATGTCCTTGCCGTCCTCGTCATCGGGCCGCCACCTCTCTAGTTGTCCGATGGTCCATGGCTTTTTAACGCGGTGCCATGTGACCACTCCCGCTAACTTACCGTCTTCGTCCCGCGTCATCAAAAGAGTCTCCTTCACCAAGTGGTAGAGCAGCAGGAACTCCTTGTCCTTGCGGCTACCGCTTCCCAGCACCTTCCCATCCTTGTCCTCGGCCTCGATGTAGTCCACCACCTCTCCAGCCCGGCCCCGCCATGATGCGGGGAGGCTGTCGGCCATGTGGGCTATGTGGGAGGCAAGGATCATGCTAGGTCTCCGTAAACTACAAAGTTTATTTTGTTTCCTGTGTTCGCAACTGCCAGCTTAAACGACGTCGTCGTTTTCGTGTGAACAACCACCTCGTTGTGGTCTTTGTCTGTTGCCTGATTTGTGGCAACAACAACGTAATTGGTGTTCGCCATTTCGGGTATCGTGATGTTGACGATGCCCTCTCCTCCATCGACCGCTGCCGTTACGTTGTAGGAATCGGTTGTAGCGAAGGTCGATTCGTCCACCACTCCCCAGCATTTAGCGATGCCAGGATGGTTTATCATCAAGTTCGCCGCCACCAGCTTGCTCGATGTCTCAGCGGCTACCTCCGCCGCCTCTGCCACCGCTGCCGTCGCCACTTGTGCGAAAGTCACGTTCCCGGCCGGAAGGGTCAGAGTGTTGCTCGAAAAGTCCAGCGTCGTCGCCATCTTCGCCACCGTTACCGCGTTGGCTGCAATCTTGCCCTCCGTCACGTTCAGGTCGGCAATCTTTGCCGTCGTCACCGCGTCCGTGGCCAGCTTGGCCGCCGACACTCCCAAGTCCTTAACAATGATCGCCCCGCTTGAAAGAGCCGTAGTTGATCCATCGACCGCGCCGCTCGCAAAGGTCGCGTTCGTCCACTTGGCGTTGAGGACTGCCGCCGTAGGCTGGTCTCCGGTGGTCCAAGAACTTCCGATAGTGATTACTGCCATGGTGTTAGCTGAGTGTCTGTTGTTGGCGTTGCGCTGCCATCCCCTGCAACCTCACCGCTCGCAGCGATGGACGTCCCAGTGATGGAGTGAATTTAATTTGAGCCCCGTAGGCCCGCTTGTTTCCTATCCGCTGACGGTAGATTTTCGCCTCGCTCGTCGGCAGTTCTGCCCCGTCGATGTCCACCAACGTCCCGAGTTCCACGGTGGCGTCGGTGTTCTCGAGGATCACTGAAATGGCTCCGTCGCTTGCGGAATTGTCCGCGCTCTCGATGTGGACTTCGGCCCGGTTCCACTTCTTGTTCTCCATCGTCCCGAGGATGTAGCGCCGGGTTGTTGCCGCGCTGGGAACGTCAATCTCAACCAACGTCGATGAACCGTCAGAGTTCACCAACTCGTCAGTAATCCGCCCCGTGTCGCTCACCCGGTAAAGGCCCCCATTGGTCGTCACCACGTAGAGGTTATTGTATTGGCCCGATCTCCCGACGTGGAAGTTGAGCACGTTGAAGTTGTTCGCCCCGGTCGTGTCGATGCTCTCCCATCCCTGGTTCAGAAAGTTGTAAATCAGGATCGCGTTGTTCTCGACGCTGTCATCGAGCGGGACGGCGAGATAGTATCGGTTGTCGTGGATCACGGAAACAGCCCCGGCAAAGTAGCTCTTGTTGATGCGGTCGATCAGCGTGTTGATTGACTCGGAAAGCGGCATCTCGTCACCGCGTAGGTTGTATTCGTCGATGAAGCTGACCGAATAAACCCCGTTATCGGAGAGGAACAGCACCTTTTCCCCGTACTGCTGAATGGATTTCCTCGCCGCGCATCCCACTGCATCGGTCAGCGCCACGGTCGTCACGTCGGCCAGCGATCCCGACACCCCTTTCAGGACGTGGATTGAGTTCCGGTTGAACGCCAGCAGGTTGTCGTCATTGAACGGGTGGAGCGCCACGGTGAAATCAGCGATACCCGCCGTGATCCGGTATTGGTTCCCAATGGGGTCGAACGTCCCCCGGTCCAGAATGTCGCTGGCAATGATCTCGTCCCGCACCCCCCTGTCAGCGGGGCTCCCTGCATCCGTGTAGAAGTAAGGCAACCACCAGCGCCGCTGATGATACACCCCCCACGGAGCGGCCGGCATGTTGATGTATCCTCCGCCGAGGCTGGCTTTGGTGGAATAAACAACATGCTGCGCCGAAACGTCGTCAGCGTCAGCGTAGAAGGTGAATGAGTTCGCGCCCGGCACAGTCGCAATCTCATATTCCGACCCAGCAGTGAGCCCTGATGCCGTTGCCACCACCGTCACCTTGTCGCCAACGCTTCTGCCGTGGCTTGTCTCGGATACCGTAACGACACCTGCGGAGATGGTCGTGTTGGTCGCCGCCGTATAGATCACATGTTGAGTCTTGCTTCCCGACGACACCGCCACGAAAGCCAGTCCCCCGCTGAAGTCCCCATCCCATTCCCACGCCGTCGCGCTGTTGCGGAAGATCGTCACGTAGTCAAAAGCCTGCTTCACGTCCACGTCGGAAACGATTGATCCGCCTCCCGGATAGTCAATGTCCACCGCCGAGACCGCTACGTCAGCAGCGTTCAGCTTGTAGGCAATCGCCTTGTCGGTAGTCACGATAACCACGTATTCTGCGTTGGAGTCGTTCGGATCGGAAAGCACGCATGACCCATAGACCTCGCGCAAAGTATTCTGCCCGATCTTAATCGTCCCCACCTGCGGACTGGAGCCGGTCGTGTAGCTCTCCGATGTCGAGGTCAACGCAAAGGTAAACTCCGTCGAACTTGTCACCGTGACAACCCGGTTCCCGTTCGGATCAGTATTGGCAAATCCCAGGTTCTCGATGTTTGCCACCGATCCGTCAACAAGCTCGTGCGCTCCGGATGTTTGGACATAGACCACCCCGGCCGCCGTCGTGTCGTAGTCGGCCGCGCTGATGGCTACGTCAGCGTAAACATACCATGCGCCGGCAGCCGCTTCCGCCAGAATGAACACGCCCACCCCGTCTTGGGTCAGAGCCCCGGAGAGGTTGTCGTATCCCTCCCTTGGCTGCCACTCGCCATTGGTCTCCATCCGGCCGTTCTCGGAAAGCGCCAATTCTCCGGGCTGGAGCTGGTCCGCCCGCAGCCGCGTATTCATCCGCACGAAAGCCACGTCGCCGTCGGCAAGCGCCGCGTCGTCGAGTCCTCCGTAGTTGCTGAATCTCGCCATTATCGGTAAGCCCTCGATCCGTGGGTCTGCACTGTCGTGATGATATCCGTTTTGGAAAGTTTCCGGTCCTGCCTCCAAAGTTCCTCGGACATGATCCCCTCGGCCATCACCTCCTCGGCAGCGGCCTTCTCGGTCTGGCCATCGGCCCGCAGCGTGTCGGCGTAGCAGGCTTGCACGAGGTAGTCGGCCCACTCGTGCGGGACTGTTGCTGTCTCGCCGGCGCCGTCGCCGTAGTTGCCGACGTAGCGTTTGCGGTAGGACAGCCAGGCCCTTGGACAAGAAAGAACCGCATCTGTGATCCCGTAATTTCGGGAAGAGAAGAACGTCGGGTCATCCAGAGCAATGGTGAATGTGTCGGATGTCAGAGCGGTGTAAACGGTATGAATCCCGTTTACGTCAGGGTCTCCCGGAGTTTCCAACGTCGTCCCTGAAATTTTCACCTTGTCTCCTGCCTTCAGAGAGTGAGGGGTGGTCGTCTCGACGTTCAATAGGCTCACCACCTGCAGCACGGAGGACAGGGCAAACTCCTCGTCATAGACGTAATCGTAGTCCACCAAGTAGGACGTGTCGTCCTGTTCGTAGATGTCCAGAGGGCAAGGGCAAATGTCCGCGAACGGCTCGTTCTGCCACGCCTTCAGGATCTCGTCGATGTGGTCGGCTCCCGTATCCGTTCCATCCGTCTCCAAGATGACGTGCTCGATGCCGCTGCTCCCGTTCACTCGCCGGGCTTTCTTTCCGACAATGAAGCTCGGCCACGCATCGAACCGCTTGTAGATCAACCGCGCCCGCCTGTTCAGCGACGCCTTGAACCGCGCCTTTTCCGTCGTCGTCAGCCCATCCCCAAGCAGGGCCTCCACCCTAGCAAGGACGTTGGCGTAGGTTTCGGTTTGAACTGCCATTCTTGTGCTTCTTTACACTTGCGCCACCTTTGAGCCTGGCACAAGCCGTTGATAGTCTTTGATAAATCCCTTGTCGTTCCAGCAGTCGTCTCCGTAGTTGAGTCTCAGCCGGAAAAACTCGGCAGCGGGGACTGTCAGGGCAATTTTACCCAGCGACCCGGCCGTCTTGTTCCTGTCGTGCGTCGATGATTCCCTCGCGGCCTTCCGCAACCTGTCCGCCTGCAACGCCTGAGTCATCTTCTCCCCGGATCGGATCTCCCGTTCCAGAGCGGCGGTGATTTCGGCCTCGTTGACTCGTTGCAGGCTGGATATAATGTTGGCCATTTAGGTGACGATTTCGGCCGGTTCCACGATGTCCAAGAGGTCCACCTTGACGACGTGAGTGTATCCCCGTCCCGTTTCCGTGTTTGAAAGTCTGGCCATGAAAGTGTTTTGGTTAGGGCAAGGCCGGAGGGTTTGAACCTCCGACCCTGCCTTGGTTATGTGGGTTGGGATCTTAGAATCGGCGAGGATCGAGGATCCGAAGGCCGATGGTGACTTGTCCGGCGGTCAGGGAGGCAACGGTGCCATTCCATTCCACCAAAACCGGAGTGTCAGACGCCACGAAACTAACAGGAAGAGCCCCGCCGAGTGTGGTGGTGGTGGTGGCTCCCTGCAACATGATGTCGCCTGTGTTGGCCACGGGAACGGTCATTCCATCCACGTCGAGAGCGTTGATGAACTCGTCCGGATCGCCTGCGGTAGTTCCGACATCAAGAGTGATGTCAGATGCTCCCGCCAAGGCGACGGTCTCGTCCACGTAGCACAACTCCACTGCTCCCCCTGCGGGGATGGTCGCAATCGTGACTTGGTTGGAACTCGTGGCGTTGGCCGCGATGTCCTCCCAGTCGAAGACCGCAATGTGAGTGAAGTCCCCTGTCGATTCGTTATTCGCGCACTTGAATATTTGCATTTTCTTGTGTTGTTGGTGGTTAGCTGATCTTGCCGTGGGCAAGCGGACTGAGACACTCCAGCGTCAGGCTGCAATCAACGTAGCCGCGAGGTCCGCCGCCTTGGTCTTCGAGACGCTTGGAGCGAATCGAGGCAAAGTCGGAAAGTGCCAGGTAGGACGGGTTGATGATGTAGCCTCGGTCGAGCACGGTCGGAACCACGGAGCATTTTGGATTGCTCGTCAGGATCTTCACAAATCCAAAGTCCGAGTCGTAGATGTTGACCGCTAGGGTCATCTTCTTGCCTTCGGCATTCTGGTTGACGGCGTAGTGAGTAGTATCGGTGCTCCCGGTAGTCCGGGTGAACTGAGATACCGCACTGCGAAGACCAGAGTCGAGCACAGCGTGGAGGCTGTTCACTTCTCCCGACTGGTTATGAAGGGATTGGATGATGTCGTTGAACTGGATCTCCGTGATGCTGACGCCGTTTGTGTCGAGCGAGGCTGCCGGCGTCCGGTAGTCGGTCGAAACGTCGGACGGTCCAGCAGAGTCGAGCCAATCGCCGAGTCCGCGCAACTTGGCCGCAGTCGATCCGGATCCGACCACTCGGTCGTTGTCGGAAAGAATCGCGGCCTCGATGTCACGCTTAATCTCTTTGATCGCCTTCATCTCCGCCCTCGCGATGTTGACGGGAGCTGCCGATTCAACGGTCTCCTGCCAATCGCTGACCTTGTAGGTCCGGCGGAATTTCTGGACGCGGTTGCCAACTCGGTCGAGGTTCTCGAACTTGTCAGCAAATGCGTCAACGTCGGTTCCCTCGATCACGCCGCTGGTGTCAACGTCGCTGAGGCTGTCAAGTGTCCACTCGTGATACAGGGCGGTCGCTTTCGTCCGCTTGATCATGGATGACACTGGGGTCTTCTCGGGTTCGAGGATCGTGGACAGTTGCCGAAGATCCTCGCGATTAGACGCACCCGCTGCGGGTGCTGTGGTATTGTAGGCGTATGAGCCGGCCATTTTAGTTTGTCTTTCTCGTGTTTAGGAATGAGCGAGAGCCCTTGCGGCGATAATGGCTTCCTCGGAACCTGAATCCAAAGCACGAGCAATTGCGGCGTCCATCTGATTGGCCCTATTGGGCGTCTTCGGGGCCGGGGCGGCGGCGTTTCCTCCAGGCATCCCTGGGGGCTTCGCTTTGCCCGGTTGGATCTTCTGCGGCGGTGCGGGTGCGGCCTTGGGTTTCCCCTTGGTCCCTCCCTCCAGTGAGTTCAAAGCATGAGCTAACAGGAAATCCAGCCTTGCGGCCGCCTCCGGAACTGCCTTCTTGATGCGTTCAAGCACCGGGTCGGCAGCGTTCGCTCTGTATTTCTGGAACGTCTCGGACTCTTCATCCTGCATCCATCCCAGCTGCTCTTTGGCAAGGTTCTTGAAATGCGCCTCCTCGTGCTTCCAGTTCTCCGCTTTTTGGAGTTCCTTCAGACGGTTGGGGAGGTGCGTTCGCCGTTCCTTTCTCAACTGTCGCAACCGCGCTCTGATCTGCTGCTTGGTGAATTCTGATTCTCCCTCCGTGTAGATAACCTCGTCGGCGAGGGCCTCGTCGTTGTCCTCAAGGGTGGATTCTGCCCACTCAATGAATTCTTCCAACTCGGCCGACTTCTTCTTGGCTTCTTCAAGGCTGGAGATTTCGGCGAACGGGTTCGGCCCGGTCTCCTCCACCGCCAACGGATCTTCCGCTTGCTGCTGTGCCGCAAGAACCTGTGCCAGTTTCTCCTCCGCCTCTTTGCGCTTCCGGGTCAATTCCTTGATCCGTTTCGCCAATCGGCCTTGGGGATTCTGTTCCAGGTGCTCTTTTTCCTCTTCCGTTAGGTCAAGGTCATCAAGCTCATCCTGCTCGGACTCCTCTCCTTCCAGTTCCCCTTCGATCTCCGGTGGACTCTCCTCTACCGGCTCGTCTGGGTCACCTTCAAGGGGTGGATCCTGTGTTGTTGACTCAAGGCGCTTTGCGAGAAACTCCTCTTCAGGGCTCCCATATTCTACCTCTTGTCCCGCATCCTGATTTGGTTCTGCCGGCGGTGCGTCCCCGGCCTTTTCTGCCATTGTCATGTCTTGATCCCGTTGCCTTTGCGCCACAACGATTTGCTAAGTGGCAGAATAGCACGGGGCAGAACACGCCTAGTCCTGCGGCTCGGTCGGAGTCGCGTTCTCGATCTCGTCGAGTAGGTCGATGGCGAAGGTTATGCCGCCGGCCAGCTTGCGAAGTTCCTCATCGGAAGCGTTCGCCAGTGCGCGGTTCATCCCCTCAATCTTTCCGCGGATGTCGGCAATGATCGCCTGCCCTTGGTCGCGGGCTTTTAGGAAGCAATAGGCGTCCTGCAACTGCACATGGTATTGATCTTCGTTGCTCATTTGACTCCTTGGAATGTGGAGGGCGTGCCTCCCAGCTTGCCAATCTCGGCATTTTGCGCCTGCGTAATCTGGAATTGGTATTGCTGACCGATGTTCTGAATCCGTTTCGTGAATGCCTCGTCATTCTGTAGCCGCTCGGCCACGTCGGGTTCCTGCGCCCACTTCTGGATTGCCTGCAAGGCCACCTCCGCGCCTCCCTTACCGGCCCCGATGTCAATTCCGGCGTAGGCTTTCGCCAATCGGTCGGTGACGTCCTCCAGAATCTTCTGGGTGCTGTCTTCCTTGGACATGATGATGGAATCGGCCATCACCGGGTCGATTGCGCCCACCGCGAACTCGATCAGTGCCTCTTGATTGATCTTTCCGTAGCGGTCCTGCATGGAAATCGCCGTCAACTGCGCCAGCTTCTTCTCAATGGTCTCCGGGTCGTTGTTCAAAACGTCGTAGGTGACGATTAGGTCGGGATCTCCGCCCATCGTGTCCGCCTCGTAGGTCTGCTGCTCGGCGTAGCCGGTCACGCGGAAGTTCACCCGGGGATCTCCGTAGCGACGGTGCTGTTTTTCGCACAATTTGAGCACTTTCGCCCAATGTTCTAAAAACTTGTCCACGAAGAATTGCTTTTTAATGGCGGAATCCGGATCCTCGGGGTCGAGTCCGACAACCCGGTCGCTCTGCTTGATCAGAGCCATCTCAATCTCCATGGAACCCGTGTCGAATGGCGGAGTCGGCGCAAATCCCAGCTCTCCCTCCCGCGTCACGGGGATAAATCGGCCCGGCCCGTAGTCTTTCGGCTTCCGGCCGGCGCGGTGCCAGATCGGAGGCAGCGTCGCCATCGAGGATCGGTCGGTGCGTCCGTCCCGCTCGGTCTTGACCTGCTTCTGCGTCCCCCGGAATAGGTCAGCAAAGTTCTGGAGGTCGTAAATCCGCTTCTGGTCCTCGACCAGCCTAGTCGTAATGAGCGGATATTCGTCCATCCCGCTCAAAAGCTCGTGCTTGGCGAAGTCCGGAGTATCCTCGTCAAGTGGTCCTCCCTGCGTCGGGCAGAATACGGTGCGGTAGATGCCCTCGGCGCCATCCTCCTCGTCTACAAGGCGTTGGTAGGCATAGACGATCTCGACGACATCCGCCTGCGCGGTCGTGTATTCGCCGATGGTGACGGAGGATCCGCTGGCGTATTCTCGCACCATCTTGGCCGAATCGACCCCGACAAGGTGCTCGATGGCGTATTCGGCCCATTCGTGGTTCCATCCGTCAGTTTTTACCTTCTGCTCGATCTCCTGCGGCGTCATGAACGTCCGGAAGAAAACATAGGGGCTTCG
>CALAPX010000029.1 GCA_937888355.1 uncultured Spartobacteria bacterium | reverse complement strand
GGGAAGGGATGACGGATGAGCCGCCGCCGCGGTGCCTCGACTGGCAGGGCAACGAGTGGACACCGGAGTTGGCGCAGACCACAGGCGCGAAAGCAGCTCACCCGAACGCGCGCTTCACTGCACCCGCATCGCAGTGTCCGACGATTGACCCGCGCTGGGAGGATCCGCAGGGTGTGCCGATCAGTGCAATCGTCTTCGGGGGCCGCCGTGCGGCGACCATCCCCCTGGTCTACGAGGCTTTCAACTGGAGTTATGGCGTTTACATGGGAGCGACCATGGGGTCGGAGACGACCGCGGCCGCGGTGGGTGCGGTCGGAAAGGTGCGCCGCGACCCAATGGCCATGCTGCCGTTTTGCGGCTATCACATGGCCGACTACTTCTTGCACTGGCTCACCATGCAGGGTCGACTCACGGAGACGCCGCGCGTGTTTCACGTCAATTGGTTCCGCAAGGACGAGAATGGCAGCTTTCTCTGGCCCGGATTCAGCGAAAACATGCGCGTGCTGGCATGGCTAACAGAGCGGTCGAAGGGCCGCGCCTCCGGCAAAGAGACGTCTCTCGGATGGCAACCGCGCTATCAGGACATCGATTGGACCGGATGCGATGTTTCGGAAAGCGACTTCGAAAGATTGCAGCACGTCGACCGCAAGTCCCTGCTCCGCGAGTTGATTAATCATGAGGAGTTCTTCGTTGATCTGTACAGCCATCTCCCGAAGGAGTTGATCTTCGAGCGCGAGTTGCTTATTTGCCGCCTCTCCTGATATGTCAACCGTGAGGATATCAAATCCGCTGAAGGAATTCCCGGTCGTGGTTCCAGCCGGCCCCGGTCGTGTTGGCCAGAAGCATCCTTGGTGGCTCCTTGCGGCGTGTATCGCCGTTATTCTGGCGACGACATTCATCGCGTCGCGCATCCAGAATTCCGGCGGGGAAGTGCGGGTGACGTCCATCATTCTGCCCGCGCAAAACGGGCAGTGGGTTGCGGCGGATCTGTTCCGTCCGCTCTCGGCAACCAAGGAAACCCCGGCGCCGCTGGTGGTGGTTGTGCCCGGGTTCCAGCGGTCGAAGGAGACGCACGCCAACGTGGCCATCGAACTCGCCCGCCGGGGCATCGTTGTTATCAACATCGACCCGTATGCGCAGGGATCTTCCAGTTCCTCGCTTGATCGCCGCTCCGCGACCAATGAAGGCTACGGGATGTTTGCCGTGGTTGACTACATCGCCAATACCGACATTTTGAATTATGTGGACAAATCGCGCATCGGTGTGACGGGCCACTCGGCCGGGGGCAATGCCGCGCTGCGGGCCGCCGCCCACTTTGGCCGCGAGGCCAGGCAAAAAAAGACGGCCAGCAAAATCCAAGCCGCGTACGTTTCGGGGTTCGTGCTCACGATGACCGACAAAGTGCTGCGCGACGTGGATTCCAACCTCGGCATGAGCTATGCGCTTTATGACGAAGGAGCCTACCGCAACGAATTGAAGGATGGCGACATGCGCCGCGCCCCGGAGGCCCTGCGCTTCGTCAATTCCGGGATGAAGACCGGCCCGGCGTTCAAGGAACTGGAAATGGGCGTCTTCTACGGCGAACCGCGTATGCGCACCTTGCGGGTCGTGCACAACGAGAACCTGCTCCATCCTTTCCAGCCCTACAGCGCGAAGGAGACCGCGCACCAGATCGCGTTTTTCGAAAAGGTCTTCGGCTTGCAAGACATGCGTCATCCCGACGACCAGACCTGGTATTGGAAGGAAATGCTGCTGCTCGCGGCGCTGGCTGCGGCGCTGATCTCGCTCGTTCCGATGGGGCAGCTTCTGCTCGCTTTCGTCGAATATTTCCACCCGCTCGTGCACCCCGTGCCGGCCGCAGCGCCGTGTCCGGTGGGCCGGTCAAAGGTGGTTTTCTGGGTGCTGCTGGTCACCGGTGCGATGATCGCCTGCTTTTCTTACATCCCCATGACCGAGCTTTCGCAGAAGCTGTTCATCGAATCGTCGGGACGCGTGGCGACGTGGTTTTTCCCGCAGCGTATGAACAACGGTGTCATGCTCTGGGCGCTCTTCAACGGCATGGTCGGCTTCGGCCTCTTTTTCCTCGGGCGCAAACTGAACGGGTCAAGGCACGGGCTACCGTCTTTTGCCGGCGCAGCGAGCACCGTGCGGGAGTTGTGGCGTTCGTTCCTCTTGGCCGGAGTGCTGTTTTGGTCATTCTACCTTCTGCTCTTCGTGGTCTATTCGCTTTTTCATGTGGACTACCGCTTCCTGTTTCTCGGCGTGCGGCTGTTCCAGCCCGATTTGCTCCTCCTGCTGCCGATGTACGCGCCGGCATTCTTCCTTTTCTTTCTTTCCAACTCACTCCGCGTCAATGCCGCGATCGCCTATGAGGGCCAGTCCGAATGGCGCACCATGTTGCTCGCGGGGTTCGCCAATTCTCTCGGACTCGTCTTCATTCTCGGCCTGCAGTATTTCACTTTTTTGACGACGGGGACGGTCCACTGGACCGAAGGCTGGCTCTACATCAACCTGCTCTTCGGCGTGGTGCCTATGATGTTCATCCTGCCCTACTTCCACCGCTATTTTTACTTGATGACCGGCCGGATCTATCTCGGGCCGATGGTGACTTGTCTGGTCTTTGTGATGATCCTTCTCTCCAACACCGTCTGTTACTTCCCGTTGTGAGCCGCGCGAAGGGGTCAAACCAGCCGGTCTTGCAAAGCCCGGGCGACGGCCGAGGCCCGGTTGTGCACACCGAGCTTCGCGAACAAGTTGCGCGTGTGGGTGTCGGTGG
Source organism: uncultured Spartobacteria bacterium (assembly GCA_937888355.1). Lineage (GTDB taxonomy): Bacteria > Verrucomicrobiota > Verrucomicrobiia > Chthoniobacterales > Terrimicrobiaceae > UBA967. The sequence goes on along the minus strand of CALAPX010000029.1, from coordinate 1,405 downwards.
TGTGGATACTTATGCCCAACTGGTCGGAAATTTCCTTCGCGGTGAGTCCTTTGGCCATGAGCACGAGGAGTTGGTGTTCGCGGGGTGATATCCCCACGGGCGGCGCTGCCGGCTTCATCAGCCGCGCCAGGAGCTTCACCACATTTTGCGCCACTTTGGGAGACATGGGCGACCCTCCCTCGGCGGCCTCTTGGATACCTTCGATGATTTGCCTCGGCGTTGCGGTCTTCAGCAGGTAACCGCACGCCCCGGCGCTGATGGAGCGGGCGATTTTTTCCTCGTCCTCGAAAACGGTCAGGATGAGGATCCGACAGGACGGTGCAATTTCGCTGATCTTGGGGATCAGATCCAGACCGCTCAGGCCCGGCAGGCCGATGTCGAGAAGCAAGACGTCGGGCAGTCCTCCTTCGCCCGGGTTCTGCAAGACGGCCAAGGCGGCCTCGGCGTTGGCATACCCATGAACATGGAATAATTTGGCATTGGACAGTAACCGCTGCAACGAGCGCCGGAAAGGAGGGCTGTCCTCCACGATCCAGACCTGTTGTGCCGGGGTGGCGCGCGCGCGGGGGGAGTTCATACGGGCGTGGTGCGGCGGGGCTTCCGCCAACGTCGGTTCCTCGGCACCGCGAGGCGGATAGTGGTGCCCCGGTCTGGGGTGGAATGGACATCGAGCGTGGCCTGCATGCTCGCGGCGCGTGTGCGCAGGTTGCTCAGGCCGAAACCGCTGCTGGCGGGATCCGTCGTGTCGAAGCCGCAACCATTGTCTTGGATTTCGATATCCAGACCGTGAGCGGTCGGCGCGACGCGGAAGGAAACCCTCGAGGGGTTGCCGTGTTTCACCGCATTGTGCAGGGCTTCTTTGCACAGCAAATAGATCTCCCGCTGAGTTTCGAGGCTGGGCTCCAAAGGCGGCGGGGTGGCGGGCAAAGAGAGGTCGAGAACTCTGCCCCGCAGGATCCGCTCGGCCATGGTGGCCAGCACTTTCAACCAGTTGTCAGAGGCATTCTTCCGGGCTCCGAGTAACGCCACGAGGTCGTGCATGGAGTCGGCGCTTTGCCGCGCGATTTGCTCGATTTCGTCGAGATCGCGTCTCACTTCCTCGCTCTCGGCATCACGCCGCACCGCCAGGGCGGAGAGAAGGGCAATGCTCCCGAGGTTGGATCCTATTTCATCGTGGAGATCACGCGCCAATCGTTCGCGCAATTGATCGCGCTCTTGCCGGCGGCGCCGCTTGTACTGGAAAAATTGCAGTAGACTGAGCGAGGCGATGAGACCCGCACTGGCCAGGCTGGCGTTGAGTATCAGGCGCCGCACATCCTCCGATCGCGCTTTGTGACTGGCTAGGAGTTTTTCGCGCTCACCCTCCAGTTCGCGGCGGCGCTCAAGCTGGCTCAACCACGCCGGA
>CALAPX010000028.1 GCA_937888355.1 uncultured Spartobacteria bacterium | reverse complement strand
AGAAAAAGCAGGATCAGCCCTGAGATGAAGGGATCAAACTCTCGCATTGGAAGGGATTTCTTTCGGCGTGATCCCGTGGGTTGCGCGCGCGACTTGCTCGGATGTGAGTTGCTTTGGGAAGGCTGCGGAGGAAGGATTGTTGAGACAGAGGCGTATTCGGTGGTGAACGATGAGGCATGCCACACGTTTACCCGCCCTGCATCGCGCCACTTTGTCCAAGTCTCCAAGCCGGGGACGGTTTATGTGTATTTAAACTATGGAATGTATTGGCTGTTGAACTTTTTGGTGAAAGGGGGAACGGAGGATGGCTTTGTGCTGGTGCGTGCCCTGGAACCAACGGTCGGCATCGAGAGAATGTCTCATCGCAGGGGCGGGATAACCGGAAGGAAATTATGTGCGGGGCCTGGGCGCCTCGGCATGGCTTTGGGATTGGGGCGGGAAGCGCATGGAGTTGATGCATGTGGTAATGGTCCGCTCAGTTTGGGCCCGTCTGCCGCGCCAGTTGAGATTTTAAGCGGACGAAGAATTGGGATCAGTCGTGCTGTCGATTACCCTTGGCGGTTTGTGATTCCAGGAAATGAGTGCTTGAGTGCTCCGATTCGGATTAAGCCGGCTTAAAGTCGACCTGTTGCTTGAACATGTCGACTTTGGCTACGGCAACGGTGATTTTGTCGCCGACTTTATAGGTTTTTTTTGTTTTGCGGCCAACCAATCGGCATCGGGGGGCATCGAAGATGAAAAAGTCATCGGGTAATGCGGAAATGTGCACCAAGCCGGTCAAAAGAAACTCAGGGAGTTCAACAAAAAGGCCGAAGTTCCGGGCATCCATAATAACCGCATCGAACTTTTGGCTTTTTTTCGAAGTGGCTTGGAGTTGAAAAAATTCCAGTTTCTTAAAGCGCACGGATTCGCGTTCCGCATCCGCTGCGGTGCGTTCGGTGGTCGAGAGATGTTCAGAGACACTTGTGAGCGATACCGAGTCTGGCCCGGATTTTGAAAGGCCGAGACGATGCTCCAAGGCGCGGTGAACCAATAGATCGCTGTAGCGCCGGATCGGACTGGTGAAATGAGTGTAGTCTGCTTTTGAGAGACCATAGTGGCCGAGAGGTTCGGAGAAGTAGCGGGCGCGTTTGAGACTTTTAAGCAGGGCAATCTTGACCGCTGCGGAGAAGGGTTTTCCCGGAAGTTGGGCGAGGAGGCGCTGGATTTCGCCGCGTTGGGTCAGGTCGCCAGCGCGAATGCCTTGGGAGGCCGCAAACTCGCGGAACTCCATGAGTTTCTCTGGATCGGGTTTTTCATGGATCCTGTAGACGGTAGGTTGCTTGCGGAGTTTAAGCTCACGGGCAACCAATTCGTTGGCAAGGAGCATGAGTTCCTCGATGAGTTGGTGAGAGATGTCATTCTCAAGACGTTCAAGGGCAACAGGCCTGCCAAGGCTGTCGAGGCGCACTTTGACTTCAGGAAAGTCGAGGTCAAGGGAGCCGGCGGCGAACCGTTTTTTACGCAGAATGGAAGAGAGTTCCCATGCCGTGTGGACATGATTAGCAAGGGAATCATCGCCTGGTGGCTTGTTCAAAATAGCGAGTGCCGCCTTATATGTCAGGCGTTGCGCGCTACGGATGACAGTCTTTGCAAATCGGACAGAGCGAGGCTTCCCGGACTTGTCGATCTCGGCTAGGACCGAAAAGGCGAGGCGATCGACATGGGGTCTAAGGCTGCAAACGCCATTGCTCAATGTCTCTGGGAGCATTGGAATGACCCGGTCAACCATATAAATGCTGTTTCCGCGGGTGCGTGCCTCCTTGTCTAGAGGAGTACGGGGCTTCACGTAGTGTGAGACATCCGCGATATGAATCCCGACTTTCCAACCATTTTGTGAGCGCTCGATCTGGATGGCGTCATCAAAGTCCTTCGCATCATCAGGATCGATGGTGAACACAAAGTGGTCGCGCATATCAAGACGTCCAGAGGCGTCCCGCGGGTCGATCTCAGGGCTGATTTTTGCGGAAATACGTTGGACTTCTGCGGGGAATTCTTGCGGGAGGTTGTGCTTGCGAATGATCGAGAGCATGTCCACCCCCGGGGCGTTTGCCGATCCGAGTGCCTCGATGACATGGCCCTCTGGGTTCAGGTGACGGCTTTCCCATGAGTCGAGTTTCGCCACGACCTTATCGCCGAGAGTGGCATTTAGTGCAGGGTCGGGCTTGGGAACATAGAGGTCTTTGACGATGCGAGGATCGTCAGGAACGACATAGAAGAATTTTTTCGACTGCTGCAGAGTTCCCACGATTGTGGAGTTTGCACGTGTGAGAATTCGGATTACTCGGCCTTCATGCTTCGGAGCGTTTCCATCCTTCGAAAATCCAGGCGTGCCAATGCGAGCAACAACCCGGTCGCCATGCATTGCG
>CALAPX010000027.1 GCA_937888355.1 uncultured Spartobacteria bacterium | reverse complement strand
CATTTCTTGCAGCAGAGTTTGATTTCCTGCCCCTTGTAGACAAAGACGATTTCCATGCCGTACTCATCCAAGGGTTCGTCGGAGATGAAGCAGTAATCCAACGGGTAAGGTTTCGGCTCCTCGGCCGCCCAAATGGCAGGAAGAGTCGCAAGGAATAGAATGGCGATGATGCGTTTCATGGATTTGTAAGCATGAAATCAATGCGGGCCGGGCTGGAATGCAAGCCGTGAAAAATTTTTAGAAAAAAATCTGCTCCCCCGGCAACTGTCCGTCCATCCTTGGGATACTATACCCATGTTTGAGCAAGCCATCCGCAATATCGACGACGCGCTCCGCAAGGAAGCGGGTTGCACGACCGAGCTCGACTACTTGCAAGCAGTGTTGAAAAGTCGCTCCTGAACCAAGCCTGCGGTGAACAATTGTAACCAATGAACGCCATCAACAACGCCACGCCTTTTTCACTCAGAATCTTTGTTGCTGACGGCGACCCCGATGGGCTGCGTCTGGTTGAGCGCTCGAACTGGATCGGTAAGGCGGTCATGTTCCCACGTGCGGTCTTTCCGCAGGTCCGCAAACGGAAGGAGTTTGAGGAGACTGGCGTCTATCTTCTGCTTGCCCCTCAGGAGTCTGGTGAAGGAGAGCAACTCTACATCGGTGAAGGGGATCCAATCCGCCCCCGGATTGAACAACATTACGCTAAGAAGGATTTCTGGACCAAGGCGGTCTTCTTCGTGGCAGGCCAAGGTCTATTGAACAAGGCCCATGTCCAGTATTTGGAGTCGCAACTCATCAAGCTCGCCGCCGATGCGAAGCGTGTCCCGCTTGACAACGCGACTGCCCCGTCGGCCCCCACCTTGTCGGAAGCGGATGTGGCTGACATGGAGGTATTCCTCGGAAACATTCTTGGTATGCTGCCAGTGCTTGGAGTCCACGCATTCGAGCAATCGCCGACAATAAAGAAAGGCGGCAACCCACAACTTCATTGTCGGGGGAAAGGGATTGCGGCCACGGCCCGCGACACTGCACAAGGTTTCGTGGTTCAATCGGGCTCGTTTGCCGCCAAAGATCACACGCCATCCCTTAAGCAATATTCTCCTACCGTCTGTGATTTGCGCGCCCAACTTCTGAAGAGCGGCGTGCTCGGCGACGCTGGGGACAGATTGCGTTTCACACAGGATTACACGTTCAGTTCCCCCTCGCTGGCTGCCGCTGTCGTTCTGGGGCGCCAGTCGAACGGACGCACGGAGTGGGAGGACGCCAATGGTAAAACGCTCAAGGCACTCCAAGAGGCCGAATCAGAGAAATGAAGGTCTTCTGCGGAGGACGCGGAGAAAAACCAATGTTTTCTACTCCCTCTTCCGGCTCCGTGCGAGCCCCTTTACTCTTGTCATGAAAAGAAATTCTAGTTTTCTTTACATGAAAGAGCTCGCGCGATAAGGAAATGGATGTTTTCTTTCCATGAATAAGCTCCCTCCACTCCCTTTGGCTGATATCAATTCGTTGGACAGCCGCGAGATCTGGGCGGCATTGACGGAGGCGCACCGTCATCTGGCAGAATTGAAAGGGCTTTGCGAATCTCTTCCGAATCAAGGCATCCTGCTGGATACGCTGAGCATTCAAGAGGCGAAGGATAGCTCGGAGATCGAAAACATTATCACCACGCACGACGAGCTATACGCTGTTCAAGGGGAATCGGCGAGTCGGGCGGCAAAAGAGGTGCGGCATTATGTCGCCGCCCTGCGCACCGGCTATGAAGCGGTGCGAGCTTCGGGCCTGATCCAGTTGGATACGGTGTTGGCTGTGCAGTCGGAACTGGAGCAGAACCGCGCGGGCCTGAGAAGGTTGCCGGGTACTGTTTTGAAAAATGAAGCCACCGGCGCCGTAATTTATGAACCGCCCCAGGACGCGGCGGAGGTCGAATCGCTCATGAGTAACCTCATCGACTTCATCCACGCGGATGATGGTCTGGACCCGCTGATTCGGATGGCGATCACCCACCACCAGTTTGAGAGCATTCATCCGTTTTACGATGGAAACGGACGAACAGGCCGTATCTTGAATCTGCTCATGTTGCAGCGCAATGGCCTACTGGATTTGCCTGTACTTTACCTGAGTCGCTACATCACGACGACGAAGCGCGACTACTACCGCCTGCTCCAAACCGTGCGGGATGAAAACCTCTGGGTGGACTGGTGCCTGTATTTTCTCCGTGGCGTGGCGGTGACATCGCGAAGCGCAATTGCGGTGGTGAAAATATTTCGCGATCTGATGCTGAAGACGAAGCACGACCTGCGCGAGCGTCTGCCAAAGCTCTATAGCCAAGATTTACTGAATAATCTTTTCCGCTACCCCTACACAAAAATCGAGTTCATCGAAAATGAGCTTGGAGTTTCACGCCCGACGGCAGGGAAATATCTGGAGCAACTTACGTCCGCGGGGTTAGTTCGCAAACAACGGATGGGCAAGACGAACTTCTACATCAATCAAAAGCTTTTCGACCTGCTCAGTAATGTCACGCTGGAAGAAGTTTTTGTAAAAGAAAGTGGTTTTACGGAACGACTCTCTCCAGGGGCTGTGTCACGTAGCGCATCTCAGTCGTGAGGGAGGCTCGATGGCATTGATCAAACGACTGGCCTCGATGATCGGGGTCTTGTTTTGCGTGGTGACGATCACGTTTTTGTTGATCCGCATGTCACCCGGCGGGCCGTTTGACGGCGAACGGAAGATTCCTGCAGAGATCGAGCGGCAGTTGCTGGCGAAATACAAGTTGGATGGCTCCCTGTGGCAGCAATACAGCGGGTATCTGGGCGATCTGGTGCGGGGGGATTTGCGGCTTTCCACGAAATACCGGAACCGGTCGGTGAATGAAATCCTGGCGCAGACATTGCCGGTGACGCTGGTGCTGGGCGGGGTGGCATTTCTCATCGCTGTCATCGCGGGAGTATGGCTCGGCACGGTGGCCGCGATGCGGCGGCGAACTTGGCGCGACCATGCAGCGATGTTCGCGGCCTTGGCGGCGATTTCCCTGCCAAGCTATATCACCGGGCCGTTATTCATCTTGGTCTTCGCGCTCACGCTCGGTTGGTTCCCGGCTGGTGGGTGGGGTGGGGTGTCACATTTGATCCTCCCCGCGCTGACGCTCGCCGCCCCGGCGGCCGCAGTGATTGCTCGGTTGATGCGCGGAAGCATGGTTGAAACGCTTGAGATGGATTTTATCCGGACTGCGCGGGCGAAGGGGGTGGGGGAGACGGCAGTGGTCTACCGGCATGCCCTCCGCATCGCGATTCTTCCGGTCGTGTCGTATCTCGGCCCTCTGGCGGCACATTTACTCACCGGGTCCATCGTGGTGGAAACTGTGTTCCATATCCCGGGAGCCGGGGGATTTTTTGTGCATTCGATCCTGAACCGCGACGGATTTCTCCTCGGCGGCATGGTGATCGTCTATTGCTTGCTATTGGTATGCTTCAACCTGCTGGTGGATATGGCTTACGGGCTGTTGGACCGCCGGATCAAGACCCATGCTTGACCCGCGCGTGATCCAACGGGTGCGGTCAAATCCCGCGGCGGTGATCTCGGGTTGTTTTCTGGGGATCATGGCGTTGGCGTGTGTCGCCGGGCCATGGTTCCTGTCCCCTTCGCTCGGAGACCCCGGACTACTGCAATACGCGCCTCCGTCGTTGGCACATCCGTTTGGAACGGATCTGAACGGAAGGGATGTGCTGTATCGCGTGCTGACTGGCGGAAGGATTTCTCTGCTTGTTGGCATCTGCGGAGCGATCGTCTCGCTTTTTATTGGCACAACCTGGGGGCTAGTAGCTGGATATGCCGGCGGTAGGGTGGATGCCTTGATGATGCGGGTTGTGGATGTCCTGTATTCGGTGCCGCGGTTGATTTTTATTTTGATCGCGATCAATGCCTTTAATGCCGGCCTGCAAGGGTGGGCCGCCTCACTGGGGTGGGAGTGGCTGGTTGGTTCATCCCGCATTGCAATTCTTGTGGTGGCCCTAGGAGTCATTGAGTGGTTGACCATGGCGCGGATCGTCCGCGGGCAGGTGCTATCGATGAAGGAACGACAGTTTGTGACTGCCGCCCGTGCGTTGGGGCAATCGCATTCGCGTATCCTTTACCGCCACCTGCTCCCAAACCTTGCGGGGATTATTTTGATCTATCTCACACTCACGATTCCAGCGGTGATCATTGACGAGTCTTTCTTGAGTTTCTTGGGGTTGGGGATCCAGGCGCCGCAGGCTAGTTGGGGATCTTTATTGGCCGACGGGGCTGGAGCAATCAACCCGATCCGGAGTTTTTGGTGGTTGCTTGTGTTTCCTGCCGGGGCAATGGCATCGACCCTTCTCGCGCTGAACTTTCTTGGTGATGCCCTGCGCGACGGGATCGATACACGCGCCGGTTGAGCGTCAGGCAAAAAGTGAGCGAAGTGAGGCGGGAGTGATGCCCTCCAGTGACTCCACGGCTGCAGTGGCACGGTGGAGGTTGGCGAGAGGATTGGTGGTCGCCACCGCGACAACACGCATGTCTGCGGCAAGTGCCGCCTCGATGCCGGCATGGGCATCCTCAATCACGACGCAGTCGGCCGGGGCGATGCCCAACTTGCTGGCTGCAAGGAGAAACACGTCCGGAGCTGGTTTTCCATTCGTGACATCGTCTCCGCAGACAACCGCCTCAAAAAAGCGGTCAAGGCCGGTGGAAGAAAATATCACATCCAGATTTGAGCGCGGGGTGGAAGAGGCGACCGCTGCGGGAATATTCTCCTTTTGCAAGGCGGCGAGCAGTTCCTTGGCTCCTGGAAGAATAATCACGCCAGACTGCTGGACGAGGGCGCGGTAGATTTCCTCCTTGCGATCCGCGAGGGCGCTTACTTCAGCGGGATTGTCCGCCCAGTGGAGGATGCCGGGAATGATGATCTGATTCTTTTTTCCAAATCCCGCCTTGAAATGGCCATCGGGCAAGGGTTTGCCGATCTCAACGGCAAGAATTTCCCAAGAGCGTTCATGGTGAGCTGATGAGTCGATGACAACGCCATCCCAATCAAAAAGGACGCCTTTCATATACCGAGGATTTTTTTCAGAAGCGGCTCGTCGGGGTTCGGGCCGACAATCGCAAGCGTAATGCGTGAGGGATCGAGAACCTCACGTGCGACCTCCTGAATTTCAGCGGCGGTAACCGAGCGGATGCGCTCGTTGACGGTTTCAGGCGGAACGATCTCCCCTTGGGAGAGAATACTGCCCCCGAGGCGGGAGTTCTGGCTTGCGGCGCGCTCCAGAGCCATGAGGGAGGATCCGATGGTGTAGTCCTTTGCTCGGCGGAGTTCAGCTGCGCCAACAGGTTTTTCCCGCAGGTTGTCGAATTGCGAAAAAATCAGGGTGAGAGATTTTTCGATATTCTTGCGGTCAAGTCCCGCAGAGATATCGAGGTAGCCACCATCGTTCAGACTCATCCAGTGCGAACTGACAGAGTAGCAGAGGCCGCGCTTTTCACGCATTTCTTGGAACAGGCGGGAGCTGGCGTTCGCTCCCAGGATCACATTGAGAAGATGGAAAGCGTAGCGGCGGGCATCGCAGTGGCCCGGGGAGGGGAGGGCAAGGGCGAGTTGGGTTTGTTGGATGTCGCGGCCTTCCACGGCAAGACGCGGGGCAGTAGGGGCGGCGGGACACGCCTTGACTGCACGGGGTTTCCGGGTAGGCAGGGAATCCAGTTGAGCGGCGACTCTGTCTACGACCTCTTCGTGACGGATCTTGCCCGCGGCTGTCACAATCGTGTTCCGAGCGTGATAATGTGTGGTTCTATAAGCGCGAAACGCCTCTGCATCCATTCCCGAGATCGTTTCCAGAGTTCCGGTAAGCGGTCTTCCAAGGGGATGGCCGGCCCAGAAGGTTTTCTGAAGGAGTTCTTGAATATGGGACGAGGGTTCGTCGCGATACATCTGGATCTCCTCAGCGATGACCCCTCGTTCGCGGTCGATATCGCGTTTTGCGAAGCGCGGGTTTGTATAGATGTCGCAGAGGACATCGCATACACGCGGGAAAAACTCAGCCGCCGAAGTCGCATAGTAGCATGTTCTCTCTTCAGAGGTGTAGGCATTCAAGTCACCGCCGATGCCCTCAATCTCATCCATGATGCGACGGGCTGAACGCTTTGCGGTTCCTTTGAAGAGCATGTGCTCAATGAAGTGCGAGATGCCATTGAGGGTGGGCGGCTCGTGGCGGCCACCGACTGAGGCCCAGATACCCATGGCCGCGGTTTCGGCGTGGGGCATTTCACAGGTGGCAATGCGGAGCCCGCCAGGCAGAGTGGTGAGGAGGGATTTTTTTTCCAACATGCTACTCCGCTGCCTCCGGGGATTTTAAAGTGTGTTGTTTCAAAAATGAAACGATCCTTTCACGGACGGAATCGCCTTGGTTGCCCAGGGTCGGCAGGTGGCCGCCGCCCGGCACAATGAGCAGTTCAGCTCCCGGAATGGAATCGGCTGTCGCTTGAGCCATGGCTTGTGGAACGAAGCGATCCATGGCGCCATGAACCACGAGGGTTGGGGTGCGGATATCAGCCAGTGGGATGAGTGCTAGGCTTTCGACTTGAAGGAGGTCGTTTGCGGTGCCTGTTTCTCGCAGGCTCAGCGGTGAGAGGGCGTTGGCGAATTGTTGGAAATCATCCAACTGGGCGGAGTCTTGAAGGACTGCACTGCCCCATGCCGACTCCTCGACCGGTGATCCCGGAGAAAGGAATGGTGCGGCGGCAGCAAGGGCGCGCGACGGCAGGCGGCGGGCCATCTCGACGAAGAGGCATGAGCGGAAGTCATTGCGAAGTGTCCGCAGGATCTGCAGAGGAAGTGGAGTGGTGTCAGGGGAATCCAATCGGGTTGTGATTGCTGACACTAGAACCAGAGCATGGATGCGCGGCGAGTATTTGCGCGTGAATTCAAGTGCCGCCGGTCCGCCGTGGCCGAATCCCAGAACGGCTACACGGTCAACCTCAAGTTCCTCGAGAAGCCATGATACGGCGTCAGCCTGTTCCGCAGGCGAGGGGCCTGAATTCAGTGGGGTGCGGAGGTAACCCGGACGGGAGGGGGAAACGATTTCAAATCCCGCATCCGTAAGGAACCCGCCAATAGCCACACCCTGGTCATACCCGCCGGGTGCGGAGTGGAACACGACGACCGGAACGCCCTCGCCGTGCAGGGAGTATTCCATTTTTCCAGAGGGAAGGTCTGCGATCTCTGCGCCGGTATGCAGATCAACAATCCGCCCCGCTTTCCAGGATTGGAACCACGCGGAAGCCAGACCCGAGACAAGCAAGATGGCCACGGCACACAGAAATGCCACTCTCAGGAAGGGGTGACGGCGAATCATTTGCGTCAGTTTCTGGCCAAACGGCGGTAGAGCCACAGCCCGGCGGCGATGAAGAGGACGTTTGGAACCCAGATGAGAAACTGCGGAAGTGCGGTCGCGTGGCCCCGGAAGGTATCCGCCATGAGAATAAAGAAGAAATAACTGAAGGCCACAACGAGGCTGATTGCGAACCCGACCGATGTTTCCTTGCGGTGGGTTGTTACGCCGAGGGGGATCGCGATCAATGCAAAGGCAATGCAGGAGAGCGACATGGAAAAGCGTTTATTGAACTCCACAAGGGTCTCTAGACGGTTCTTGCCCTCAGCGGCAGTGAGAAGGCTCCAGAGTTCGGATAGGGTATAGGAACTGAGGCGGCGCTTTTTCTGATGCTCTCCAAAAAACCTCTCCAATGAGAGAGGGAAGACCCCTTGTTGCATGACGATGCCCATTTGGATTTTTGAGATGTCATTTGGATCAGCCTTGTCCCGGCGTTCAAAACGGGCGTCGAAGAGACGAAGCAGGAGCCGTGAGTTCTCAATGTCCGGGGTCAGTTCGCCCTCCTCGGCATGGATCATTTTTGTGGCACGGGACTCCTCATCCATTTCAAAAACGATGATATCCTTCAGCCGGTCGCCGTTTTTTGATCCCACGTAGACGCGGCGTTCCGGGAAGGCGTCGACGATTTCATCCGCCCGGAAGAGAGCGGTCGGATTGCTGGTGGCGATATCGATGATCGCCCGAGTCATGGCCTGCTCGGCTCGGGGGGCGATATCGGCATTAATCCAGAAACAAACGAGGGTGAGCACGACGGAGATGGCAAGCACCGGGGCGCTAGTGCGGGGAATGCTAATGCCGTTTGCCTTCAGGGCGATGAGTTCGCTGTCGGCCGACATGCGGCCGAAGACAAGGAGAATAGAGGTCAGGAACCCCCATGGGATCGTGAAAGTCAGCGAAAACGGAAGAACCAGGGCCAAAAACCAGAGAACCGATAAGATGGGAACCTCCGGGTTGTTGACGAGAACATTCAGGAGCTCCTTGAAGATATTCCCGAGAACCAGGACGAGGCTCAAAATCAATACGCCAAGAATAGCCGTGAGCAGAACGCTTGAGGACACATGGCGATCGATTATCTTCATCGGCGGTCTGGCGCGGCGGCCCTCCTATTCCTCGAAGACGCCCATTTTCCGGAATTTCGCGTAGCGTTGTTCGAGCAATTTATCGATCGAGGTTTTTTTGAGGGCGCGGAGTTCCTTTGAGACAACCTGTTTGAAGTTGTCTGCTGCTTGTTCCGGATCGCAATGCGCTCCCCCGTTGGGTTCCGGGATGACGCCATCCACCAATCCCATCGCGACCAGGTCGGGCGCACAGAGTTTCAACGCCGCTGCCGCCTCGGGAGCGTGTTTGCGGTGTTTCCAGAGAATGGCAGCGCAACCCTCGGGGCTGATGACCGAGTAATAGGCATTTTCAAGCATAAGGACACGGTCGGCGACGCCGATGCCCAGTGCTCCGCCTGATCCGCCCTCACCAATGACAATTGAGATGATAGGGGTACGGAGAAGCATCATGTCGCGAATATTTACTGCTATGGCCTCTGCAATGTGGCGTTCCTCCGCGCCGATGCCCGGATACGCCCCCGGGGTGTCGATCAGAGCGACAAAAGGAAACCCGAATTTCTCGGCGAGGCGCATAAGGCGAAGGGCTTTGCGGTAGCCTTCCGGGTGGGGACTGCCAAAGTTGCGGTGAAGATTCTCCTTAGTATCGCGGCCTTTTTGCTGACCGATCACCACGCAGCGGATTCCATCAATGGTTGCTAGGCCGCCGGGCATTGAAGGATCGTCACCGAAGAGGCGGTCGCCCTTGAGTTCGACAAAGTCCGTGCAGGCCATGCGGACATAGTCGAGGAAGAAGGGGCGTTCGATATGGCGCGAAATCTGAACGCGCTGCCAAGGGGTGAGCGTGGTGTAGATATTATCGCGCGTGTTCTCGATTTTCACTTGCATGCTGGCAATCTCGGAAGAGAGGTCGATCCGGCGATCCTCCGATTGTTTTTTGAGTTCAGCGAGCTTCTGCTCGAGTTCCGCAACGGGCTTTTCGAAATCCAGAGTCTGTTTGTTCATTGAGCGGGTTATTTAATGAGCACAGGGGTGCCTGATTTCACAAGCACATAGAGTTCGGCGAAATCCTGGGGTGATAAAATAATCCCAGGAGGTATGGCTGGAGTGGATCCGTCTTCCGCCAAGGCCGGCGGGGTGCGGAAAACCACCGAGCCCGGATTGATAAGGATGGTGCGTTCAGTGGATGGGTAATCCTTGTGGCCAAAGGCCACACGCAAGTCGCCCTTGAGCGCAATGCGGTCGGTGACCCTCGCATCGATCTCGCCGGTGGATACGGCAGCGGGGAGCTCGATCGCGACCGGGGTGTAGTCCTTGAAGAACGTGCCTTGGTTCATGAGAGTGACAAGGGATTTGGAGCGGTTGATGATCAGCACGGTATCGGGAGAGGGAACGATGAGTGTCTGTCCTATCTGGAGATTGATATTAGGAAGTTCATTGGCCCAGAAGATCAGTTCTGCATTGCTCTTGAGTTGTGAGGCAATGCGGGCAAGCGAGTCGCCTTTTTTTACGGTGTGGACAGTCGTGCCTGGCGAGGTTTCTGGATTCCGGAACAGGGCAAGATTGACCCGGCCAAGGGCCTGCCGCGCTTCTGGAACGGTCGGGGCCTCCGGGTGTAGCGAGAGGAAGACAGCGAGAGCGTCGCGGGATTCCACGGTTGGGGCCGCCACTTTGTCTTTAATGGCCTCCCATGCAGCGATGCCGGGATCCGGAGTGGGTTCCGGGGTGGGCGTGGGTGTGGCCAGAGCCTCCTCGATTTCGAGTTTCTGCTCTTTGTAATAGAGTTGGTTGATGAAATAGGCGCTGCCGCCGAGGATTGCCGCAACGAGAACGAGGATGGTCAGGGATTTGAAAAACATTCGGATTGGTGGTGAAGGTTATGTTGAGAGTTTGGAAAATGGAACCCTGGAATCACGCCAGCCCGCGGCGTTTCCATTCCGCGACATTGTCGCCAGCCGAGCGCTGAATCATTTCCATGGAGAACTTGAGGAGGCAAACCTCCCAGACATCGTCCACACCGGCGATCAGGGCGCCGAAGGGATCGTCTCCCCTGGAGATTTCCTCACTGAGGCGTTCCACAGCCACATCCATCGGCTCCCTGACAATTTTTTCTGCGAAGTCGGTTTTTCGGAACTGAAACCCATAGCGGAGCACGCGTGCGGCATCGGGATTAGCCTCCATCCAATCGGCAAAATCACGCGCTTCCTCGCCGAAGCCCTCCAGGAGAACCTTCCGAAAATGCGCAGGAGACAAAATTCTCGGGCGCTCCGCTTCGATTGTGCCCGAGCGAATGCGGACGGTCTCGACTTCGTCCATGGGTTCGGTCACGAGCGAAAAGTGGAAGCGCGTGGTTCCAAATGTCTCGATGGCACTACGAGGAGAAACCACAATGCGGGTGTTCTCCATGGCGTAGTGGAAGTCATGTTCTTTAAACATATCGAGGAGCATAACGCAGAGCGTGGGCGGTTTTCAATGGCGGGATGCCCCGTTGCGCTTGATTCGCCGGGAACTGGAAGATTAAATGCCCGCCCATGAATTCCCAAAAGACTTTCCGCGTGGCCGTACTGGCAGGCGACGGCATTGGTCCCGAAGTGATGAGCGAAGGCTTGCGCGTCCTTGAGGTCGCCGCTTCAAAACACGCAATCCCTCTAGAGTTGGACCATCAACTCGTCGGCGGGGCCGCCATTGATGCTGTCGGGCGAGCTTTGCCTGCCGAGACACTTTCCGCCTGTGAAAAGGCTGATGCTATTTTGTTCGGTTCAGTGGGAGGACCGAAATGGGAGTCCCTTCCGGCAACTGAACAGCCCGAGCGCGCCGCCTTGCTGCCTCTGAGGAAGCATTTCGGACTCTTTGCAAACCTCCGGCCTGCGATCTGCCTTCCCGAGTTGACTCATGCCTCGCCGATCCACCCCCGTCTTGTTGAAGGGGGATTTGATGTCCTGTGTGTGCGTGAACTCACGGGCGGCTTGTATTTCGGGGAGCCCAAATCCATTTCCATCCAAGACGGCGAGGAATGCGCGGTGGATACGATGGTTTATAAGGCCTCCGAAATCCAGCGCATCGCCAGGGTCGCCTTCGAGGCCGCAAAAGGACGTCGGGGGGTCTTGACGTCGATCGACAAGGCCAACGTCTTGCAGAACGGGGTCTTGTGGCGTCGTATTGTTACCGAGCTTGCCAAGGATTACCCAGAGGTGACCTTGAATCATTTGTATGTGGACAACGCAGCAATGCAGTTGATCCGAAATCCAAAATCATTCGATGTTGTTCTGGCCGAAAATCTTTTCGGAGATATTCTAAGCGACGAAATGGCCATGATTGCCGGTTCGCTTGGCATGCTTCCCAGCGCCAGTCTGGGAGCACAGACCGGCGAGGGGACAACGCGATTCGGCATGTATGAACCAAGTGGAGGGACGGCTCCTGATATTGCTGGCAAGGGAATCGCAAATCCAATAGCACAAATTCTTTCCGTTGCCATGATGCTTCGTTTTTCGGCGGGCTGTGAAGCCGCAGCCTTGGAAATCGAGACAGCCGTCCGCTCGGTGATCGCCGCAGGCCTGCGCACTGGGGATATCCATACCGGTGATAACAAGTTGGTCGGAACAGCGGAAATGGGCGGGGCGATTGTCCAAGCGTTGGCGTGAGATTCTTTCATCCAGGGCCAACAAAATCTTGACGGCGGGGCGACTCAAAATCACCTTGCTGGATTCGAACGACACCCGAGGTGCATCTCCGGCCACCCGCCGCCATAGGCCTCCCCCGGGCCCAAGTTCATACGATTCAACAAAAATTTAAAACACTTCGATGTTCGACAATCTACTGGGACTTTTTTCAAGCGACATAGGCATAGACCTAGGCACCGCAAACACACTGGTTTACGTAAAGGATCAGGGTATTGTGCTTCGCGAACCCTCTGTGGTGGCTGTTCAACAGGGTACCAATCGAGTTTTGGCGGTTGGGAACGAGGCCAAGCGCATGCTCGGTCGCACGCCCGGAAACATCGTGGCGATCCGTCCATTGAAAGACGGCGTGATCGCAGACTTTGAGATCACCGAGGCGATGTTGCGCCACTTTATCAGTAAGGTTCACAACCGTCGCCGCATGGTTCGTCCGCGCGTGGTTGTCGCTGTGCCCAGCGGGATCACTGAGGTCGAAAAACGGGCGGTTAAGGATTCGGCCACCCATGCCGGGGCGCGCGAGGTTTATTTGATCGAAGAACCAATGGCTGCTGCGATCGGTGTCGGGTTGCCTGTGCAGGACGCCGCCGGAAACATGATTGTGGATATTGGCGGCGGCACCACCGAGGTGGCACTTATTTCGCTCTCTGGCATTGTTTTCAGCCGTAGTGTGCGCGTGGCAGGTGATGAGCTGGACGAGGCGATCACCAACTACATGAAGCGGGCCTACAATCTGATGATCGGTGAGCGCACGGCGGAGGAGATAAAAATCAAAATAGGCTCGGCTTACAAACTCGAAAAGGAAGTCGGCATCGATGTGAAGGGGCGGGATCTCGTGGCCGGGCTTCCGAAAACGATTGCGATTTCGTCCCAAGAAATCCGCGAGGCGCTCATGGAGCCGCTTTCAACGATTGTAGATTCAGTTCGCATCACGCTGGAGCGATGCCCGCCGGAATTGTCGGCCGACCTTGTGGACCGCGGCTTGGTCCTTGCAGGCGGTGGCGCGTTGCTTCGCGGTTTGGATCGACTGATCTCCGAGGCGACGGGCCTGCCGGTGCATGTGGCTGAGGATCCACTGAGTGCGGTGGCCGAAGGCACCGGGCGAGCATTGTCCGAACTCCGTTTCCTGAAAGCCGTCTCTGCCGAGCGGCCCCACGGACGGTAGCCCTCCCGCTACCGGAGCGGTTTTCCTGATCCGGTTGCCTGATGAACAGACTCAATATCGCTCTCGTTGTCGGCCTGGTCGCCGTAGGGATCTATTTGTCCACCCTCTCCAGTGAGTCGGTAGGTTCGATGAAGGCGTCGTTCATGTCGCTTCTCTCCCCGTTTTTGCGAACTGGAACAGCGATGCAGCAGAATATCGGGTCATTTGGTCAACGACTGAAAACGCTCGATGAATTGGATGTCGAAAACACCCGGTTGAAGATCGAAAATAGAGTGTTGCGTACCGAAAACTCCTTAATGCGTGAGACGCAGGCGGAGAACCAGCGCCTTCGCTTGGCGCTCGATTTCCGGGCCCGATCATCGCACAAGCTCGTCGCGGCCCGAATTATTTCCCGCGACTCCTCAACTTGGTGGAGCACGATCCGAATCAACCGGGGCTTTGAGGATGGAGTCGAAGCGGATCAACCGGTTGTCACTGATGGTGGGCTCGTTGGCAAAACCACCACCGTTTCGAAAAACGAGGCTATTGTCGTTCTTGTCACCGATGAATCTTGTCGGATCGGGGCCAAAATTGAAGGCACTCGTGAACAAGGGATCGTGACCGGATTACGAATTCAGGAAAATACTTCGGAGGGAATGCTCCAAATGAACTTTCTTTCAAAAAACGCGGAGATCACATCCGGTATGGATGTGCTCACTGCCGGTGTCGCCCATGGGTCATTTCCGCCCGGCATCTTGATCGGCAAGGTGCGTGAATTCCACCGCAGGGCATTGGACGGGCAGGCGTTTGTCGAGCCTGCCATGGATCTTTCCATAATCGAGGATGTGTTTGTCCTTGTCGGGAAAAAATGAAGACGCTGATTGATCTGATTGCGCTTTTCGCGGGTGTGTTCCTGGCTTTTGTGGTCCAGCATGCGCTGCCTCCAATGGATGACCTTCAAGGAGCAAGGGTGGTGCTGGTTCCGCTGGTGTTTTGCTATGCGGCAATTGTTCTGCCATTTCCCGCGATGCTTGCCGCCGCTTTTTACACTGGGTTCTTCAGCGACTTGTTTTATCTGCACATCGTAGGCGGCGCGGTTGAAATCCCGATGGGGATTTCTATCATCTATTATGTGATTCTTGGATGCCTTGCCAGTCGCTTTCGGAGCGGCCCTGAAACTGCAAAAATGTGGATGTTCTCCGTGCTGAGCGGTGCGGGAACCTGTACTTTTCTTCTGTTGCAGTTTTTGATGATAACATGGCACCGCGGTGGGTGGGAGTGGGCTGGAGCTGCTGCCTGGAGGATTCTTGCTCCCGGGCTGATGGCTGCATTGATCGCTCCGCTCTTTCATCTTGTCGTCTCACATATCGACAATCTCATTCCCGACTTTTCGCGTATGAGGAGGGCATCGCGGAGATGAAGCGTGCCCGTCCGAGATCCCGCATCATGTTTGTCGGGGTGTTGATCCTTTTCGGCATGGGGGCCGTGACCACGCGGTTGTGGAACGTTCAGATTGTAGACGGCAAAAAATACTCCTCCCGGATCCACTCGAGTTCACAAGTGAGCGTCCGGATTCCAGCGGTACGTGGCGAGATTCTCGACCGCAACGATGTGAAGCTTGTTGAGAATCGGGCCAGCTTTGAGGTTGATTTCTACTTGCCTGACATGGCGCGCGCATATCGCGAGATGAACGGAAGTGTTCCCATGACCAGCTACCGTGGACGCGTGCACGGCATGGCCCGAGATCTCCGCGAGGCGGATGTGGCAAAGATTGTATCCGAGATGGTTATTCCACGTCTGGAGGAAATCGGTGTGGCAAGGAATTATAATGCGAAGTCGCTGCAGATGCACTACCGCACGAACCGTGAGGTGCCCTACAACTACAGGCAGGACCTTACCTTTGACGAAATGGCCCTATTTTCGGAGAAAAATCTTGGACTTCCCGGGGTCAATATCGGGGTCAAACCGGTGCGTTGGTATGTCTATGGATCGCTTGCCGCGCACCTGCTCGGCTATGTCGGGTCACCTCGAGAACTCGACAAGTTGCCAGACCTTCGGGATTTTAATTTCTACGAGCCCGATGTGGAGGGAAAGGCGCAGATCGAGTTGCACATGAATGAATATCTGAAGGGAAAGCCCGGAGCCCGGATTCTTCAGCGCAATGCCAAGGGGGTGATCGAGGGTGAGGTCGGCCGCCGCGAACCAACCCAAGGGGATAATGTCCATCTTACGATCGACGCCAATATCCAACATATCGTTGAGCAGGCATTGAGAGTCGTCGGGCGCGGAGCGGCAGTTGTGCTGGACCCCAGGAACGGGGATATCCTCGCCATGGCCTCGGTGCCGTCATTTGATCCAAATGTATTTATTCCATCGATCTCGGCGACGGATTGGAGGGAGATCAACCAGGATCAGACAAATCCGCTCGTGAACCGAGCAATTAGCGCCTACGCGCCGGGCTCGACCTATAAAATCCCGATCTCGCTCGCGGGAATGCGCGCCGGCCTCGGGGGGAAGTGCTTCAGTTGTTACGGGGGAGTCCAATACGGCAATAAATACATGAGGTGCTGGATTGCGGAAAAGAAACGAACCCATGGCAAGTTGGAGTTGGCCGACGCAATTAAGGTGTCCTGCAATGCATTTTTCTATCAATACGGCAACGCGGCGGGGATCGATCAGATTGTGGCTATCGGCAACATGCTAGGGCTAGGCCAGAAAACCGGTCTTCCGCTGTCCGGAGAGTCTTCAGGCGTCCTCCCCGGTCCAGAGTGGCTTTCAATGGTCAATTCACGGGCCCGGTGGTCCAACGGGCTCACGGCCAATACTGCGATCGGGCAGGGAGATGTGCTGGCGACCCCATTGCAAATGGCTATTGTCACCGCAGCAGTGGCCAATGGGGGCATGGTGTATTACCCACGATTAATCGACCGCGTGGAGGATCAAGCCGGCCGGATTGTGCTGCAGGATCCGCCTCGCTTGCGCGCCGATTTGATCAAGGATGCCGGGATTTCCACGGAGCAACTTGATGAGATTCGCAAGGGCATGTGGGAGGTGGTCAACGAAGGCGGGGGTACTGCTGGTCGCGCAAAAAATGACGACCTTCCCACCGCCGGAAAAACCGGCACGGCGCAGTTCTGGCGCTCTGGATTAAAGGACAATCATGCATGGTTTATTTCGTTCGCGCCTTTTGAACACCCTGAATATGTCGTTGTGATCCTTGTGCAGGGGGCTAAGTCGGGGGGCGGTGTCGCCGCACCGATCGCAGCAAAAATTTTGAAGGAAATCCACGGCTATAAAACCGGCGGGAAGGTTGAAATTGCTGCGTTAGAACCCGCAAAAGGAAACTTTCTTTTTACAGAAAGCGTTGATTTTAAAAGAGAAGATCCGGCAACGAACAAGCTTTACGATGATGGGGAAACAGCCGAGAATCCATCAGCTGCGGCACAGGAAAACGCACCAACCGCGACACCGAATGTGCGGGAGGACGCCGATGCCGCCGGTCGCGTGAACAACAAGCCCACCCCAAGTGGTGTAGAGCAGCGAAAAAAACCCGAAAAACCCCAAAATCCAATACAGAATTTGTTCCAATTTCTTGGAGGCAAGAAAAAGGACCCCCCGACGGAACCTATCACCCGGCCAGCCCGGTAAGACATTTCAACAACCACGGTTGAACCGTGAAAACCCAAAACCCATTCCATGTTAGAAACAGTGAAAAAAATTTTAGGATTCGGAAAGAAATCCACCGGCATCAAGCTGGTGATCAGCTGTGAGAAGCTCGAGAAGCGTGTTGCGCTTCTTGAGAACAACCGGCTTGAGGAATACAATATCGAGCGCGATACCGACCGAAATATCGTTGGCAGTATCTTTAAGGGCAAAGTTCGCAATATCGAGCCTGGAATCAAGGCGATGTTCGTGGATATCGGCTTCGACAAAAACGCATTTTTACAATTCTGGGACGCCATCCCCGCTGCGCTCGATAGTGGGATTGAAACGGTGAGCCGGAGCAACGGCAATGCGCGCAAAAAGGCGCCACGCATTACCCACAAGGATGTCCCGAAAATCTACCCGGTTGGTTCGGATATCCTTGTTCAGGTTAAAAAAGGTCCGATCAGCAACAAGGGGCCGCGTATCACCACAGACATCAGTCTCCCTGGCCGCTACCTCGTCCTCATGCCTTTCAATGACCAGTTCGGCATCTCCCGGAAGATCGAGGATCCCAAGGAGCGCGATCGTCTCCGCAAAATCCTCCGCGATCTCGACGTGCCAGAGGGAATGGGTGTCATCATGCGCACTGTTGGTGCTGGTCAGAGGGCCAGGTATTTTGTCCGGGATTTGAGTATTCTCCTCGAACAATGGGCCCAAGTGCAAAAAGGTCTTGAGGAGCAACCCTCACCAGCATGCCTTTTCCAAGAACCGGATCTCATTGAGCGTTCGGTGCGGGATTTTCTCACTGACGAGGTTGACGCCGTCATCATCGACGATGCGAAGGCGGCAGAAAGCATGCAGGAAATGGTCGCCCAGATCTCGAAGCGGGCAAAAAAATCCATTCAGCACTACAGTGGCGCCCAGCCGATCTTCGAGTGCTTCGGGGTGAAGGCCCAGATCGATGCGGCATTCCACCGACAGGTCTGGCTTCCCTGTGGAGGCTACATCGTGATTGATGAGACCGAGGCGATGATCGCCGTCGATGTGAACACCGGCCGCAACAAGGGAGCCAAAGACATGGAAAAAACCATCCTTCAGACCAATCTTGAAGCTGCCGAGGAGATTGCCCGCCAACTCCGGTTGCGCAATATCGGTGGTCTTATCGTGGTCGATTTCATCGACATGAAAAATCGTAAGGACCAACAGGCTGTCTATCAGCGTGTTCGTGACCGCCTCAAGCGTGACAAGGCGCGCACCCATGTCCTTCCGATCTCCCAGCTTGGCCTCATGGAGATGACCCGCCAACGCGCTAATGAGAGCCTTGCCAGTTCGATTTTTATCCCGTGTCCGCACTGCTCGGGCAAGGGCGTGATCAAAAGCCCGATGACCATGAGCGTCGAACTGCAGCGCGACCTTCACTCCGTGATGAGAAAATACCAGGAGTCCGTGCACGATGTTCGCGTGACAGTTCATCCAGACTTGCTGCAGCGCCTCCGCGTCGAGGACGAGGAACATCTTGTGGATATCGAGCGGCGCTATGCCGGGAGGCTTGCCTTCCGTGCCGATCCTTCCTTCCACCAGGAAAAGTATGTCATCGCCAACGCGCAGACCGGGGACGAGTTGAAGGCATAGGAAAACGGATTTTTTTATTTCAACTTAGAGGCATACCAAGCCTACTGCATTTGTTACCCGCCATGTCAAAGACAGCTAAAACCATATGCCTTGAAGAAACCCGCGCATTAATGAGCGCGGAGTTCCGAGAAGCGGTCGAACCAACGGCTTGCACTGTCGCCGAAAAGATCGAGGAATTTGTGCTCAAGCTTGGATACTCGAATGCTCAGGCATTGAGTGTGATCGTACAGCTCCTCACGCGTGGGAAGGTGCGTGTTGACTTCCGGGACTACAGTCAACGTCTCCAGGTGGTGTCACAAACAGACCTGATGCCTCGCGCAGAGGCTGTCGCTATTTTTGACAACTACCTTGCTGAACTCGAAAACCGCGATGATTCCGCTTCCATGGAATTCACGCAGAAAATCATGATCCAAGCTCCTCGGCGCCCAGCTGGCTGAGAGATTGGATGCCGAGAAGGGGTTCTTGGCCTGGAGTTCTGGAAACGAGATCGGAATCCTCTTTCAAGCGTGAGGCTAGAGCCTTCGCACACCGTGTCCATTCGGCACAGAAACTGAATGCCTGTCGTGGATGCCCATCGCGGTGGGTGATATCGATGCGGTCGCCTAGAAATCCCTCGTTAATTTGGATTCTGGCATCCCGGATATCCATGGCCACAGCCAACCCGCCTCTCCATGTGCGCCCTAAAAAGCGGACCTCTGAAGGTTCAGCTCCAAGGCTGAGCAGCCAGCCATGGATATTTCCCTTCACAAGATCCCCTTTGTGACTGACGCATGGGACAGCCCATTCGATCGGTGACTTGGCCGGGTGCATGCGGCGGAGTTGAGCCTCCCACTTCAGGGGAATGCTCTTCATGGGCTCAGAGGCTTTTTTGTGCTCTGGAGGAGCATTAAGTTTTTTCCAGGCGAACCAAAGAGTCGTCCGGATACACCGGATCAATCGCGGTAGAAAAAACAAAATGACGCCGATAAATGCCATGCTCACCGCCAGGGCGACAATCGGGCTCCAGACGAGGAGGGCTAGACCTCCAAGAACAAGCGTGTCCTCCGCCACACTCAGTCCGATATTGCTAAATGGTTCTGGAGAGGCGTTGACCGCGAGTCGGGTGCCGGACTTGGCGATATGAGAGGAGAGGGCCATGCCCCCCGCAAGCAGGGCGCCAACGACCTCAAATGCCGGGTGAGCCTCGCCCATTGCCGCCACAGCAATAGCGGCAGCGCCAACAGGGCGGATAAACGTGTGCGCGGCATCCCATGCCGTGTCGATCCAAGGCACTTTGTCGGCTAGAAATTCCACAAGGTATAGAACCCCTGCGACAGCGATCACGATTGGATGGCCCAAGACTTCGAGCCCGTGCAGTGGTGGCGGGAGAGCCACCCAATCCATTTGCAGCGCCAATCCCGTTACAAATACGGTCAGGTAGAGATTCAGGCCCGCGAGGGTGCCAAGGCTCAGGGCCACAGCAAGGGTCTTCAAGATTTCCATGGGGACAACTATCCGCGCGTCTTATGGATTGTCACGTCCCGAGCGAGGTGGGTCTTGATCGCTACTGTGCACGCCGGTAGGGTAAATATCTAATCAATGAAACCGGTCACGATATACGACACCACGCTGCGCGACGGCACTCAGGGCACAGGCATTTCCTTTTCAGTTCTGGACAAGATCCGCGTGGCCCAAAAACTCGATGAATTTGGGGTCGATTACATTGAGGGCGGGTGGCCGGGATCGAATCCCCGTGATGCGGCATTTTTCGCCGAGGCGTCGAAGCTCAAGTGGAAACACGCCCGGCTCGCTGCCTTTGGGAGCACGCGCCGGGGAGGGGTCGATGTTGCCGTAGATTCGCAAGTCCGCATGCTTTTGGATGCCGGAACGCCTGTAGTTACGATTGTTGGCAAGACATGGCTTTTGCATGTCACCGAGGTGCTGAATGTCACCGCTGAGGAAAATTTAGCCATGATCGGGGACACGATCGCCCATTTAAAATCCCACGGGCGCGAGGTGTTCTACGATGCCGAACATTTCTTCGATAGTTTCAAGGATGACCCGGAATACTCCCTGAAGACCCTCCGTGCGGCCCGCGATGCCGGAGCGGATGTGCTTGTGCTCTGCGACACCAACGGCGGCACGCTTCCCGAGGATATTCATCGCGCCACCGAGGAGGTCATCACCCAACTCGAGTGCAAGGTGGGAATCCATACCCATAACGATTGCGGGCTCGGTGTCGCAAATGCACTTGCGGCAGTCCACGCCGGAGCCTCTCAAGTCCAGGGCACCATCAATGGCTATGGCGAGCGGGTGGGGAATTGCAATCTTACGACGACTATTCCCGCCCTTCAGGTAAAAATGGGGGTCAATTGCATTCCGGATCTCCGGATGCTCCGCGAAGTATCCCGGTTTGTGGACGAGTTGGCAAATGTGCCACAAGATATCCGCGCTCCATTTGTTGGGCAGGCAGCCTTCACCCACAAGGGAGGCCTCCATGTGCATGCTGTGCAAAAACTCGCCCGCACGTATGAGCACATGGATCCCACTCTCGTGGGAAACTCGCAGACGATTCTCGTTTCCGACATGTCTGGCCAAAGCAACATCCTCGCCAAGGCGGCAGAGTTGGGGCATGCATTCCAAAAAGGGAATCCGGAGGTGGCGGCCATCCTCAAAAAGGTGAAGGAATCCGAGGTGCAAGGTTACGAATTCGAGGCCGCCGACGCCTCGCTCGACCTTTTAATCCGTCGCACGCTTGGTGCTCATACCCCCTTGTTCGAGCTTCGAGAGTTTCATTGTTCCTTCCGGCAATCCTCGCAGCACAACTTCACCACCTGCGAAGCCACCGTAAAACTCGAGGTCGGTGGGGTTGCCGAGTACACCGTGGATGAAGGGGATGGCCCTGTGAATGCCTTGGATGCCGCGCTTCGCAAAGCCCTGCGTCCGTTTTACCCTTGGATAGATGCCGTGAGGCTGGAGGACTACAAGGTCCGGATCATTGATGGGTCACGCGGTACCGCTGCCCGCACGCGTGTTCTGATCGTATCCAGCGATGGGGCCGCCAAGTGGGGTACCGTTGGTGTCTCGGACAACATCATTGAGGCAAGCTGGTTGGCTCTTGTGGATAGTTACGAGTTTCATGCCCTCCGCGCAGGGAACCTCAGCGCTTAATTGCTCGAGTGCGGCCGCTTGGAAGTGAAAAGAGCGTCTCACTCTTCCGCTTGTTTATATTGTGTCGCTGCCCGTGATTCGTAGCCAGAGAACGGGGGTACAGCAAACGCTCCTAAAAAGGGTCAGGATTTAAGGTTGACGCAGAAAAGGTGGGGCGTAATCTCCGCGATCCATTTAAGAATTTATGAAACGCACATACCAGCCTTCCAAGCGGACGCGCAAGCAGCAGTTCGGTTTCCGTGCCCGCATGAAGACAAAGGCCGGCCGGGCCATTTTAAGCCGCCGGCGTCGCCAGGGGCGCAAGCGCCTGCTACCGAAAGGTGTCGAGATCCACTTCGCCAGACACACCGAGGCCTGAGCAGATCCGGCACCGTTTTCCAAAATCCGTTCGTCTCCACAGGAGCAGTGAGTTTGGCCGTGTGCGTGAGCACGGGAGGTCAGTTCAAGCTCGATTGATGCGGGTTGGGTGTTTTAAATTGGCCGAAGCCAAGCCGACACGGGTCGGGATCATCACATCGCGTCGCGTTGGCGGTGCGGTGGTGCGCAACACGGTGCGCCGGCGTTTGAGAGAGATTGTTAGGCATTCATTGCCCGAAATCCCAGCCGGTTGGCATCTTGTGATCGTCGCGAAATCCACGGCCTCTGCTGCTACATTCGACGAATTGCGTGCGGAATGGTTGCTTCTTTGCCGACGTCTTTCTATTTTTCCGCCTTCCGTATGACCCGAGCGCTTATTTTTTTAATCCGTGCCTACCAGTGGGCCGTGTCGCCTCTCTTGTTGGCGCTATGCGGCTCAGGGTCTGGATGTCGATATGAGCCAAGTTGCTCGCAGTATGTCATTGAAGCATTGCAGGCACACGGGATTTGGCAGGGGCTGAGGCTGGGAATCAGTCGTATTCTGAGGTGCCAACCTTGGGGAGGATGTGGACACGACCCTGTTCCGCCCCCGTTTAGACCTTTTTCAAACTAATGGACCGAAAATCTTGGATCGCCATCATTCTTTCCGTTGCCGGGCTCTTTGGCTGGCAGTGGTATATCAGTAAATACTACCCTCAGCCCGAGCTGCCTCCGCCAGGGGTGGTCGCGACACCTCCGCCTCCGACAGTGCCTGTACAGTCAGTCGCCGAGAATATTCCAGAAGCTCCGCCTACCATGGCTCCGCGCGCCCAGTCCCTGGAACGCGATGGAGTTGAATTTGTGTTCAATAATGACACAGGCGGGATTGAGCAAGTTGTGCTCCGCATGCACATGGGCGAAAACAGCGAGCACCTTGCCTTGAATCGTAGTCGCATGATGCCGGTTGGCGCTCTGGGATTCGAGCCCGGTGAGGTTCTGGGCGGCTTCACAATGCATGCCGACAAGGCAGCTGCGCGGGTGGTATTTCAAAAAATGCAGGCCGACGGGTTGGAAATCTCGAAGCGCTTCACGTTAACTGACGCCACAGGCGGCAAGAACCAATACTTGGTGGATCTCGAAATCAATTTCCGCAACACAGGCGGCGAGACATTGACGGTTCCGGATTTCTTTGTCGGCACTGGCGGTGCGGCGCCGATCCACGCACTCGACCTGCCCATGTATACTCGCTTCGACTGGGGCCACGAGTCCTCAATGTCAAAAATTGATGTGAACTGGTTCAGTGCAAGTTCGATTCCTTTGATCGGTATCGAACTTCATGGCGTGCGTGATTTGTATCAGGAGAGCGAGCCGGATATTCGCTGGGTTGCTGTGACCAGCCAATATTTTTGCACGATCCTCACCCCTGCCGCCGGTTCACCCACAAAATCGGTTTGGGCGAAGAGCTTCCAAGCTCCAAAACTCGACGGGAAAGAAATTCTTGGAATTCAAGGGGGATTGATCCAAGGCGGGCCGGTCTTGTCCCCGGGAATGAGCGAAACCCGCACATTCCGGATCTATGCGGGCCCCAAGGAACTCCCCAATCTGCGCGAGCTGGGACCGACGCAGGACAAAGTCATGGATTTCGGAATCTTTGGATTTGTCAGTGAATTTCTCCTCTGGGCCATGAATGGCATCCATGACTTTATTGGCAACTACGCCGCATCCATCATTCTCCTTACTATCCTGATCAAGTCGTTCCTCTGGCCGATCCAAAACAAGGCGACCAACGGGATGCGGAAAATGGCGCTCCTCTCCCCGAAGATGACCGAGATGCGGGAGAAATTCAAAGACGACCCGCAGAAGATGAACCAGGAGGTCATGAAGCTCTACAAGGAGTATGGAGTGAATCCCTTCGGTGGGTGCCTTCCCATGTTGATCCAGATCCCGATTTTCTTCGGCTTCTACTCGATGCTAGGAACGGCGATTGAGCTTCGCAATAGCTCGTTCCTATGGGTGCAGGACCTCTCCCAGCCGGACACAATCGCCCATGTGTTGGGATTCCCTATCAATATTCTGCCAATTGTCATGGCGGGAACGATGGTATGGCAAATGATCATCACGCCGAAGACCGGCGACGCGATGCAGCAGCGAATTTTCTACTTCATGCCAGTGATCTTTCTGGCCTTCTGCTACAACTACGCCAGTGGGTTGGCTCTGTATTGGACAACGCAAAATATCTTCTCGATTGTTCAGTTGTACCTGACCCGCAACAAACCCCTGCCCATCCTTGAAAAGAAAAGTGTGGTTGCAAAACGCCAGGCCGTTTTGGCAAAGAAAAAAGGAAAAAAGCGCCCATAGTCTATGAACCAGAAGCCCGCTGAAATCCTCGACACCATTCTCGGATACCTTGGCTTTGTCGCCACGGTTCAGGAAGAGTCGCAGGATGGAACGATGGTGCTTCAGGTGCTGACCAGTGAGCCAGAGCGCTTGATTGGACGACGCGAGCAGGTCATGGAAGATCTCCAATTGATTGTGAACCGTATCCTTGCGGTTCAAACACCACCGGCTCCCAGAGTCATCGTGGATATCGCGCATCACCGAGCAATGCGTGATCATGCTCTTGTCGCCCAAGTAAGGCAACTCGGCGAGGTGGTTCGCTCAACAGGCCGGCCGATGCATACCGCTCCACTCAATGCCTATGATCGCCGCATTGTGCACAACGTGTTCAAGGACGACCCTGAAATTTCGACCAGCAGCCCGAAAACGGAAGAAAAGATCAAGCGGGTGACACTTCGCAAGGCGGCTGCCGAAAAGCCTGCCGAATAAACCGGAAATATTCTGATCAGGGGCCTTTTCCCTAAGCAAAAATCGGTTCGCCCGCACGGCGTCCGATGAGTCGTCGGACACGAAAGACGTGGGCAGGTCGCTCATGGGGATCAAGGCCAACAAAGTTTCTTGGACCTCGCCAGGTGAATTTCTCTCCGGTCAAGAGGTCTTCCATGCGGTATTCCTCATCGTGGCCAATTCCAAAATCCTCCAAGGGGACATGCACAAAGCCACCTTGCGCATTCCATGGATCAACCGACACAGCGACATAAATAATATTGTCAAGCGCAGCAGTTGTTTTGCTGAACGCTAGGATGGCATCGTTTTCTGTTGTCTGAATACGGAGGTTGTCGTAATCGCGAAAGACACGGTTATCCCGGCGGATACTGTTGAGGCGCGTGATGTAGTCCTTGATGTTCCCTGGAGCATTCCAATCACGGCCTTTGAACTGGTATTTTTCAGAGTCGAGGTATTCCTCTTTGCCCGGAACAGGTGTGTTTTCACACAGCTCGAACCCGCTGTAGATCCCATAGACCGGGGACGCCAGTGCAGCAAGCACAGCCCGGATAATAAATGCAGGCCGCCCGCCTTTCTGAAGAAATTCGGGCAGGATATCCGGGGTGTTCACAAAAAAGTTCGCACGAAAGAAATCCCGCATCGGTGGGGTGGTGAGTTCGGTGAAATACTCTTCCAGTTCCTGCTTGGTATTTCGCCAAGTGAAATAGGTGTAGCTTTGCGTGAACCCGGCCTTGGCAAGTTCCTGCATCATCTTTGGCATGGTGAAGGCCTCGCTGAGAAAAACAGTGTCGGGAAATTTCGCTTTCACTTCCGCTATCACCCACTCCCAGAAAGCAACGGGCTTTGTATGTGGGTTGTCCACCCGGAGGATCCGAACGCCTCGTTCGCACCAGAACAGGATCACGTCACGGAGTTCGTCCCAAAGGGTTCGCCAGTTCTCGTTGTGAAAATTCAGGGGGTAGACGTCCTCGTATTTTTTCGGAGGGTTTTCGGCATATTTAATCGAGCCGTCGGGACGTTTGAAAAACCATTCGGGGTGCTCCTCGACGTAAGGATGGTCTGGTGAGCAGTTGATGGCGAAGTCTAGAGCGATCTCCATGCCTCGTTTGTGAGTCTCGCCGACAAGCCACTCGAAGTCCTCAAGGGTACCGAGTTCCGGAGCGACATCCTTGTGTCCTCCGCCATTGATGCCCTGGAGTTTATTTCCAATGGCGTATGGGACTCCGGGTTCGCCGGGTTGGCACTTGAGCGAGTTGTTGCGCCCCTTGCGGTTCGTGGCGCCGATCGGGTGGATCGGAGGGAAGTAAATGACATCGAAGCCCATGCTTTTGGCATCGTCGATGCGGCCTAGGCAGTCCCGGAACGTTGACCCGGAGTCGGCCTTGCCCTCAGCGGAGCGGGGGAAAAATTCGTACCATGCGGCAAAGGTGGCACGCTCACGATCTACCCACACGGGTTGATATGGTTGAGCGACAGTCGAGAGCGTGCGATCGGCATGGATGCACATGAGTGCGGCGAGTGCCGGGTCGTGGGCGTGCGTGAGCGCCGTGTCTGCATCCGCCACGCGGAGAGCGGCACCAAATTTTCGGAGGGCGTTGGCGTCCGGCGTCTTTCCCGCCCGTAAGGCGGCGGCTTCAATAAATGCAGCTCCTTCAAGAATCTCGCTTTGAAGATCCCTCAAGCCTGCGCCGAATTTTTTAGCGATTTCATGCTGCCAGGAGAAGAAGACATCGCCCCAAGCCTCAATAGTGAATTCCCAAGCCCCCATTTCTGTGACGCAGAGGGTTCCCTGCCAGCGATCATTCCCGATCGGGCGCATGGGTGTTTCGTTCCAAGTTTTGTGCCCCGCGAGGCGCCACTTGAGCAGAGCCGATACAAGATCGTGTCCTTCCTTGAAGATATCCCCTTCGACAACAATTTCACCACCGACTTGACGCTTGATGGAAAAGCGGCCGTTGTCGAGGGAGGGTGTGATGTGACGGATGACGACGGTTTCGGGACTTTGAGTCATGGCAGTGAATCGAGTTTATTAACGAGTGGCTCGAGATCATCAAGGCGGGAGGCAATGCGGTAGAGTGATGCGCGGGCGGCGGGGATATGGGTAAGAAACTCCGGGCGGCCCTTGTGGTGGCCGAGAAATCCGTAAGCACCGAGGGCTTGCATGAGGCGTTGGACAGAGCACCAATCGAAGACCGTGTCGAAGTCGGACTCGACCTTCCCGCCAGTTGCCCCAAGCCGGGATTTGTAATATTCCAAGAGTTCGCACTTCTCCTCTTCAGCCAGCCCGGCATAGGGGTCGTGGAGAAGGGAAGCCAGGTCGTACTGGGGAAGACCGAAGCGCATCCCTTGAAAATCGATCAACCATGCCCGCCCGTGTTGAATCATTACATTCTGCGATTGAAAATCACGGTGTACGAGGACACGTGGGAGTGAGGCCAGGCGGTCGGAAGCATCATGCAGGGCTGGCAGGGAGCGTAGTGATTCTAGAGCCGGCGCGCTCATGCCGAAATGGGTCCCGAGGCAATTGTCGAAAAAGTACCCTTGTTCCCAGTGGTAGAGGTCCGCATCGAATACACGCTCAAGGTGCAAGTCTTCTCCGGTTGCCGCCACGGTTGCTGTGGTGTGCATGGCCAGAACTGCGTCGAGCGTTGATTCGTAGAGGGGTCGCCGGATACTCCAGGGTTCGTTTCGATAGCTCCAGAGATCGTCATCTCCCATGTCCTGCATCCAGATCAATCCCTCATCGGGATCGTGCTCGAACACGCCAGGTACTGGAACGCCCGCTGAGGCAAGGAAGCGGGCAATGTGGACATAGTGCCGGTTTTCCTCCTTTTGGGCCGAGTATTTGATGAAAATCATCGAGTTGCCGCCATTGCGGATGCGATGAAATTTCCGGTCTGATCCACCCTTTTCAAGAGGGATGACATCCGAAGGCGAGTCGGCGTTTTGCGGAAACCTGGCGGCGGTGAGGCTTAGAATGTCGTCCTGGACGAGCATTTGATCTATCAAAGGGGGAGATGTAGAATCCGGCCGCATTGCGGACAGGAGACGAGCTCCTTGTCAGCGCGAAGGGCAATGGTGGTCTGTGCGGTTACCTTCATGTGGCACCCCGAGCAGACGTCATGTTCCACAGGAACTACCGCACGGGCATTTTTTGTTTGGAAGAGGCGGTCATAGCGTTCCATCAATTCCTCCTCGATTCCTTGCGTGGCAGTCGTGCGATCTTTTTCAAGATCCGTGATGCGTGTTGTCAGGTTGGCGCTCTTTTCCTTGAGCATCACGATCCGCTCATTCAGGCGGGACTTTTCAGAAGTAAAGTTTTTTTCCGCTTCAGTAATAGCGGGAGCAAGGCTTTCCGCTTCCTCCATGAGAACAAGTTCCTTGTCTTCGATTGCGGTGATCAATTTTTCAGCCGCTTCAATTTCGTGCGCAAGAGCCGAGTACTCCTCGTTTTTGCGGGTCTGGAGTTGCTGTGTCTTGTAGCGGTTGATCTGATCACGCTTGGCGTCGGCCTCAACAGCGAGTGATTTTTTCTCCACCTCGATCGTTTTAGCGCGGGATTTGGATGCTTCGAGTCGGCTTGCCGCGTCCGAGATGAGCTTTTCATTGGATGCGATTTCGTTGGGCACGGCTTGGAGTTCCATGCGGACATTGCGGAGCCGCTGGTCGCGGTCCTGGAGGGCGAGGAGTTTTTCAACGACTTCGAGCATCAGGTTATCATGAACACGCATGGATATTTTATCCAGCCAATCAAAAGGATTTATTCAAATTGCGCGGCATGGCAGGATCCCGAGAATATGCCTGAAGGAATCTGCTATCTCGTGGGAGCCGGTCCCGGCGACCCTCTTCTGCTTACGCTCAAAGGTCGTGATTGCCTGTGCCGGGCAGAGGTCGTGATCTACGATTATCTCTCTAATCCAGCCCTGCTGCAATGGGCGCCCGCCGAGGCTGAGAAAATCTACGTGGGGAAAAAAGCAGGCGCGCACACGCTCCGCCAAGAGGAAATCAACGCTCTTCTTGTTGAAAAAACCAGTGCCGGAAAAATCGTGACCCGACTAAAGGGTGGGGATCCGTTTTTGTTCGGAAGGGGGGGGGAAGAGGCCGAAGCGCTTGTGGCAGCAGGGTGCCGGTTCGAAATCGTGCCGGGAATCACTTCAGCGATCGGCGGCCCCGCATACGCAGGAATTCCTGTCACCCACCGCGCCCATAATACGATGCTCACGATCTTCACCGGGCATGAGGATCCGACGAAGTCCGAAAGCTCGATCAATTACGCCGCTCTAGCCTCCGCTCCTGGAACCAAAGTCATGCTTATGGGCGTTGAACGCCTTGCCACAATTACTTCCGGCCTCCACGGCGCAGGCATGCCGGAGACAACTCCAGTGGCATTGATTCGCTGGGCGACGACTGGTGAGCAGCGCACTCTCACAGGAACATTGGGAGACATCGCGGAAAAGGCAGCCGCCGCTTCGTTCAAGGCGCCCGCCGTCGCTGTATTTGGCGAGGTGGTGAATCTACGGGGAACATTGAACTGGTTTGAGACCTTGCCGCTCTTTGGAAAACGGATCGGAGTCACGCGCACTCGCCAGCAGGCTGGTGAAATGGTTCAGCAACTCCGAGCTTTAGGGGCGGATGCCTTTGAGATGCCTACGATTAGGGTCGAGCAGGCACCTGACAAGCGCGCCTTTTATGAGGCTGTTGCCTATGCCCATTCTTACGACTGGCTCATTTTCACCAGTCCGAACGGGGTGGATGCTTTTTTCAAAGTATTCTTCGAGATATACAAGGACGCCCGCGATCTCGGCGGGGTGCGTATCGCCGCAATAGGTCCCGCCACGGCAGCACGAGTAAGTGCCTTCCGGTTTCAGGTCGATGTGCAGCCAGAAAAATACGTGGCAGAGGAAATTGTCACTGCCCTCCAGAAGGAAACCAGCATCGATAACCTCAAAATCCTGCTAGCCCGAGCAGAAGGTGCCCGCGATGTTCTGCCGAAGGAATTGTCCCGCCTCGGAGCGATTGTCGATGAAGCGGTGGCCTATCGCACGGTGCCCGAGACAGAGGATGCCAGTGGTGGTATTCGCCGCTACCGCGAGACCGGTGCGGATCTGGTGACATTTACTAGTTCCTCAACAGCCGAAAATTTCCACGCCCTCAACCTTCCGCCCTGCGAGGGAGTCCGCTTCGCCAGTATCGGTCCGGTGACATCCAAAACAATGCATGACCTTGGAATGCCAGTGAATCTGGAGGCGGCTGTTCATGATATTCCAGGACTTGTGGACGCAATTGTAACATTTTTCAAAACCGAGAAAAAATAAGCTGCATCCCCATGACCGAGCTTTCCGTAATTCAAGAGCAGATGATTGTTGATCTCTTTGAAAAAACCGGAGCGCCCGCCCATGAATTGGACGCGGATACCACGGCTGTGTTACTAGGAGACCTGCTTGGGCGAATCGAATCCGAGCCTGCCCGGGTGGTGACCGACAAGGAGGGTTATGTTGTTCAAATCAACCCCGCGTTCTCACAGTTGTGTGGCTTTACTTTCGAGGAGATCTGCGGCAGGAAACCCGGATCCCTCCTTCAAGGTCCCAAGACCAGCCCTGAGAGCATCCAAGTGCTGCGGCAAGGCATTCGTTCGCGCATGCCCTGCGAGGTCGAGATGGTCAACTATCACAAGGACACGAAGCCCTACCGCGTTCATATCGAGTTGAAGCCTTTGAGTGACAGCAAGGGGAACCACACAGGGTTTCTGGCGACCGAGCGGAAGCTCCCCTGAGGAAGGGTCGGCAAATCGAATTTTTGCGGCTTTGCACGCGGCGGGCGAGTTGGCAATCTCCCCGGAATGTTTTTTTCCAAAACTCATAGTGGGAGGTGTGCGCCTTGATGCAGGCTCTTCCCGGATTCCGGGACTTTTATCCAGAGGATTGCGCGCGGCGGAACCATGTCATCGAGACATGGAGGTCAGTATCCCGACGCTATGGGTTTTTGGAGTTCGACGGCCCTGTGCTTGAAAGCACCGATCTTTACCGCAAAAAAAATGAGGAGGGAGCCGAGATTCTCGAGCAACTCTACTCGTTTGCCGACCGGGGGGGACGCGAAGTGGCGCTTCGCCCGGAAATGACCCCTACGCTGGCTCGTATGGTGGCGGCGAGGGAAAAGCACTACCGCAAGCCAATGAAGTGGTTTTGTGTGTCCAATTTCTTCCGTCACGAACGTCAGCAAAAGGGTCGCCTCCGAGAGTTTTTGCAGTTCAATGCCGACATCATCGGCGAATCCTCCCCGCAGGCCGATGCGGAAATTATCGCGCTTGCAGTAGATCTCATGAGGGCCTTTGGATTTACGGCCGAACATTTCGTTGTGCGTCTCAGCGATCGCAAAGCATGGATGGAGTTTCTCCAATCCCGCGGCTGTGACGAAGCGGCCTGCCGCACGGTTCTCGCCTGCGCCGACAAGCTCGAGCGCGAGCCTGCTGAAAAGCTCAACGCCAAGCTCGCTCCGACCGGACTTGTGGTCGATGACCTGAAGGCATTCATCGCCGCAGGCAGTCCTGGTGCCTTCGCTCCCGTGCTCGAAGCCCTTGCCGCGCGCGGCTTGAGCGGCTTTGTCCAGCCCGACCTCTCAATTGTGCGTGGTCTCGCTTACTATACGGGGGTTGTTTTCGAAATCTTTGATAGATCGAAAAGCCTCCGCGCCCTCGCCGGTGGCGGACGCTACGACGGCCTTATCAAGGGACTCAGCGATGGAGCCATAGACCTCCCAGCGATTGGGTTCGGCATGGGGGACGTTGTGCTCGGCCATCTTATCAACGAAACGCCATCCGCCTCGGAAAAGCTCAAAGCTGCTCTGGCGCAAACCAGTGATGTGTATGTCATTATTGCTGATG
Source organism: uncultured Spartobacteria bacterium (assembly GCA_937888355.1). Lineage (GTDB taxonomy): Bacteria > Verrucomicrobiota > Verrucomicrobiia > Chthoniobacterales > Terrimicrobiaceae > UBA967. The sequence continues at coordinate 38,168 of CALAPX010000027.1, read as the reverse complement.
AATCCCGCCGCGCCGAAGCGCTTCAAATCGTTCAGACCTGCCGAGAACTCGGTCTTTCCACAGACTTCTCGCTGAGACCCGCCAAAATCGGCAAGCAATTCCAAGAGGCGGAACACCTCGGCGCCTGTCACGCTGTCCTTGTTGGACAAGAATGGCCGCAGGTAAAACTTAAACATCTCGCCACCCGCTCTGAGGAGGCGATCGACCACGCCGCACTCGTTCCCAACCTTAAAAACATAAAACTCCGATGACCTACCGCACACACCACTGCAACGCACTCCGTTCCGACCACGCCGGCACCGAAGCCACCCTTTGCGGGTGGGTCGCCTCGCGCCGCGACCATGGCGGCTTGATCTTCATCGATCTCCGTGACCGCGAGGGGATCACTCAAGTCGTCTTCCGGCCGGAGGAATACCCAGAGGCAGCGAAGCAATCCCACGAACTTCGTAGCGAGGATGTGATTCGTGTCACAGGCAAGGTCTCGCCTCGCCTAGTCGGGACCGAAAATCCGAAACTCGCCACCGGAGCAATCGAAATCGTCGCCACCGCCCTTGACATCCTCAACGCGGCCGAAGTGCTTCCGTTCCAACTCGACGACAAGGTTTCAAACGAAGACCTGCGGCTCACCTACCGTTACCTCGACCTGCGCCGCGAAAAAATGGCCCGCAACCTTCGTCTCCGCCACCGCGTTGTGAAGACCATGCGCGATGTGATGGATTCCGAGGGTTTTCTGGAAATCGAGACCCCTATTCTGTCAAAGAGCACCCCTGAGGGCGCCCGCGACTTTCTCGTTCCCTCGCGCCTCACGCCCGGAGCTTTTTATGCTCTCCCTCAGGCTCCCCAGCAGTACAAGCAACTCCTGATGGTCGCTGGTGTGGAAAAATACTTCCAGATAGCCCGTTGCTTCCGTGACGAGGATCTCCGCGCCGACCGTCAGCCAGAGTTCACCCAACTCGATGTCGAAGCCTCCTTTGTGACCCAAGATGACATTCTCGCTCTCATGGAGCAGTTGCTTGCAACCGTATTTCGCGAGGCTCAAGGAATCGAAATTCCCACCCCGTTTCCCCGTCTTGCCTACAAGGATGCAATGAATCGGTTTGGCAGTGACAAGCCCGACACACGGTTTGGTATCGAAATCACCGATTTGGGGGATGTCTTTGCAACCGCCCAGTTCAAAGTCTTCCGTGGCGCACTAGATAACGGAGGTGTCGTGAAGGCGATCAATGCCAAAGGACTTGCTTGTATCACCACTGGACAGATCGAAAACCTCACCGAACTCGCCAAGCAGTCGGGAGCCAAAGGTCTCGCCTTTATCAAAGTCGAGAACGGTGAATGGAAGTCTCCAATCGTCAAATTCTTCACCGATGCCGAGAAAGCAGCCCTCACCGAGCGTCTCACCATTACCGAGGGGGACCTTATTTTGTTTGGAGCCGACACATGGGAGGTTGCCTGCGAGACCCTCGGCCGGGTGCGCTTGCGCGTGGCGGAGATGCTCAACCTTCTCAAGGGATCGACTGCTATGAATTTTCTATGGGTTGTGGACTTTCCTCTCCTTGCCTGGAGTGAGGAGGAAAACAAATGGAATGCCGTCCACCACCCGTTCACACGGCCGAATCCGGAGGATATGCCTCTCCTTGGGTCAGGAGAGTTTTCGAAGATTCGAGCTGTTGCCTACGATGTGGTTCTCAACGGTGTTGAAATCGGTGGCGGGAGCCTTCGGATCCATGAGCCCGATCTCCAGTCCCGCATGTTCTCGATCCTCGGAGTTGATGAGGACAAGCAGAAGACCCTCTTCGGGCACATCCTCCAGGCCTTCCAGTTTGGCGCCCCTCCCCACGGAGGGATTGCTCTGGGCCTCGACCGCCTCGTTATGCTTCTCGCCGGAGAGGAAAGCATCCGCGATGTCATCGCCTTCCCGAAAAACAACCGCGGCGTCGAAATGATGACCAACTCACCGGCCGAGGCGGATTTCAAACAACTCCGCGAACTCTATATTCAAAGTACAGCGAAGAAGGGTTGAAATTCTTGCCTCCGGCGCTATGCCGGGATCTGAGCCCCTTTGCTTGCTCTGACGAAGCTGGTTTTCTTCTTGCTGGAGTGCTTGAGGTGGATTAGCCGTATCAGCCCGCGATTTTGCCTCGTGGTGTAACGGTAGCACTGCAGATTCTGGATCTGTTTGTCATGGTTCGAATCCATGCGAGGCAGCCATTCAGGTGTTGAATGATTACGATAAATAACCCTGGTGGAAGATTACCCCTTGATCAGGAATCAAATAAAAAGGGGGAGTGAAAGTGCAGCCGAAAGGACTTGAACCTTTAACCTTCTGATCCGTAGTCAGATGCTCTATCCAATTGAGCTACGGCTGCAAAGAAAACGGAGCGATACTGAAGGCGAAATCAAGGGGCGAGTCAATCGGCTTTTTCGTTTTTTTAAAAATCATTTTGAGCCGCAAAAGAGATTTTGAGATCCCGCCGGCTTGCTGCCGAGGCAGATTCATGGCATGGCTCTCGCACTTTATTTTTATGACATCAAGCATCTGCTCCAGTCGCTTTAATTTTCGGGAAGGATCCAACACCTAATGCGCGATCCGGTTCGGCGGGTTGTTGTGACGGGGTGTGGAGCATTGGCTGGAGGCGCCGGTTCGGTGGAGGAGATTTGGGAGGCGTTATTGGAGGATCGCATGGTTGCCGGTGGGCAACCGACATTGGAACATCTCAGCGAGTTGGCAGAGTTGCCCACGGCGGACGCTTCGATTCTCGGAAGGCATCAACTTCTGGCATTGGCTGCGGTGCGAATGGCTTGGAAGAATGCGGGACTTCCTCCGGAGCATAACCGCCTCCGGGGGGAGGGGGCCAAGCAACGATTTGGGCACTTTGGTTGTGTCAGTGGCACCTCAACTGGCGGGCTCGTGGCGATGGAGGAGGAGGTTGCGGAGCGTTCCAGAAAACGGTTTTCGCCTTACAGTCTCACGCGCTGGCGGAGCAACGCCATAGGGTCCGCTGTGTCGGTGGCATTCGGTTTGGGCGGGAGTGATTTTTCGTTGAATGCGGCATCCGCCACGGGTGCCCAATGTGTATTGTTGGCTGGCACTCTGATCCGCGCAGGGACAATCGATGCTGCCGTGGTGGTGGCTGCCGATCCACTGCCCGGTCCATTGCTGCGTGAGGCGATGGAGCGAAATGGAAGTATTGCAAAGACTCCTGAAGGCAGGCCATTGGGGTCGGCTCGGAGTGGAATGCACCCGCGCGAAGGCGCTGGATGTGTGATTCTTGAATCGGGCGATCATGCGCAGCACCGTGGGGCTGTCCCTCTAGCTGAGTGGACTGGTGGAGACACGGCGGCTGAGGCGTTCCATCTCATGGCGCCGGACCCGAAGGCTGATGCGCTTGGTGATTTGCTACGAAGATCGCTCGGGGCATCGCCGCACGGACCTGTGGGGGGGGTGGATTGGGTATCGTTGCATGCAACCGGAACGCCACGATTCGATGCCGTCGAGATTGCGTGCCTGAAGCGTTTTTTTGGTGAGACATTTCCATGGATTACCGCAGTGAAGCGGACAACTGGCCATTGCCTTGCGGCTTCTGGTGTTCTTGAAGCGGCAATGCTTGCCCAAGGATTATTTATTGGAAGTGTGCCTGCTTGGCCTGGAAAGGTGGATCCGGCGTTGGGACTGGCGAAGTGCCGGCCGGCGGTCCCGCCTCTTCCGCGCCATGCCGTCCAGATCGGACAGGGAATGGGTGGGGTGGTGGTGGTGAACGTCTTCTCGCGGTGCGGAAGGTGAATCGGAAATTTCAACAAATCCAAAGTCGCCGCTTGCAACGGGGTCTTGCCCGTATTTATTCAATGGGTAATGGTCGCCAACCTTGATGCCTTGGCAAAGCTGCTTTCGGACAATGATCCTGACACGGTTCATCTAGTAAAAGAGCAACTGATGTCGCTCGCCGATGCGAACCCCCTTGCATTGGAGGAATTGACTAACTCCGACGATGACGTGGTCGCCGGGCATGCCAGGGAGGTCTTGGTGGAAATCCAAGGGCAAAAAGCGCGAGAGGATTTCCAACTGCTGTGCCACCTCGGGGGCGAGGCGTTTGATCTTGAGCAGGCGGCATGGTGTCTTGCGCGGGCAATCAATCCCGGTCTCTGCACTTATGATCATCAAGTGATGCTCAATGAGTGGGGGCGCCAGTATCTGAGCGGCATTTCGCGTTGTCTTAACAACAGTGATCGCGTCCAGCTTCTTTCATTCCAAATTGCCAATGATCTGGGGTTTGGTGGAAACTCGGAGAGCTACTACTGCGAGCAAAATTCACTGCTCTCAAGCGTGATCGAAACGCGTCGCGGAATTCCAATCACCCTCACGCTTTTATATATTCTCATCGGTGCCCGAGCGGCTGTCAAAATCGAGGGGATCAACCTCCCCGGGCATTTCATTGCGAAACTTGGGGATGTGTATTTCGATCCCTTCAATGGATGCCGTATCCTTTGCAAATGTGATGTGGAGCAAATTCTGGAACGCCAGGGGCTGAAGCTGAAGGACAAGCATCTGCAGGCAGCCAGCCCGAGGCAGTTTCTCATGCGAATGCTCGCAAATCTGCTTTATGTCTATGATCTGGACGGGGAATTGGAGAAGCACGGGATGGTGAAGGGTTGGATGGATGCCCTAAGTGCGGGAGCCTCCGCCTAATGACCGTCGAAATTCTCAATATCGGTACCGAGATCCTTCTCGGGGAGGTGGTGAACACCCATGCCGGCTGGATTGCCAAACGGATTTTCCCGCTCGGGCTGCGCGTTGCTCGCCAGACAACTGTTCCCGATGGCCCCGAGATTAGGCGCGCAGTGATTGAAGCTTGGGGGAGGGCAGATGTGGTGATTGTTACCGGGGGGTTGGGGCCTACCACGGATGACATCACCCGTGAGGTTGTGGCTGAGTTGCTTGGAAGGAGGTTGCGGGTGGACCAGGCGGTAGAATGTGCGATTCGGGAACGGCTTGAGGTGCGAGGGTTCGAATTTTTGGAACGAATGGCACGGCAGGCGATGGTTCCCGAAGGTGCTGAGGTATTGCAAAATCCGAATGGTACCGCCCCCGGACTATATCTGCCTGCCGTTGAATTGCCCTCTACCGCCACGCCGCACTTGTTTTTGCTTCCCGGTCCGCCTCGAGAGTTGCAGCCGATGTTTTTGGATCATGTGCTGCCAGCGTTGGAGAAGCTCTGTGCTGGCATTTCGCGGCAGATCAGCAGGACGTATCGGGTGGTGGGGATGGGTGAGAGCGCGGTCGAAAAGTTGATCGGCCTCGAATTGAATGCCCACCCGCAACTCGAGGTGGGCTATTGCGCTCGATCGAACGAGGTGGATTTCCGGTTGATCGGGCCCATAGCGGTTCTTGACGAGATTGAACCGCTGGTGCTCGAGCGACTCGGAAAGCATTTGGTGTCGATGGATGGCAGTGAACTTGAGGAACAGGTCGTAAGGCTGCTCTCAGAAGTTGACGCGACGGTGGCAACAGCCGAATCGTGTACAGGGGGCTTGTTGGCCAGCCGCATCACGGATGTGCCTGGTGCTTCCGGTGTCTTCATGCGCGGCTTTGTCACGTACTCCAATGAGTCCAAGAGCGAGATGCTTGGTGTGGATCCCGGGGTTCTTGCGGCACACGGAGCGGTGAGTGAACCTGTTGCGTTGGCCATGGCTGAGGGGGCACAACGAAAGGCGGCGGCTACTTATGGGGTTGGAATCACCGGGATTGCAGGCCCAGGGGGAGGCAGTCCGGAAAAACCCGTGGGATTGGTGTTTATCGCGGTGGTCGGACAGAATGGAAAATCAGTATGTGCGAAAGCGCTCTACCCATCAGACAGGTCGACATTCAAGCGGTTAGCGAGTCAAAGGGCGCTGGATATGCTCCGTCTCGAGTTGCTTTCCAAAAGGGAGTAGGAGGGGGTGGCTGGCGCTCTGGAGGGACGATTTAGCTTCGGTTGGGACTTCAAGAAAATGTTTATGGGGCTTGCCACCCATTTACACCGGAACTATCAAGGCTGAGAAGTTCGCTTGGATTTTTACAGGCATGACCACAAAAACGGATAAAGCTGGGACTAAGTCGGCAACGGTATCGCGCGTTGGAAAAAGTGAGAAAACAAACGCCACCGCCAAGTCGAAAATATCAAAGCCAAAGCTCGTGGTTAGATCGGGGAATATTGAATTCAAGGTTGAGCCCCCGCCCTCGAAAACTAGGATTTCTGTCAAGGAAGCCCCTTCAAAAGAGAAGCCCGTGACTCGCTCTGCCCCTAAGCCAGATCCGACCCTGCTTGAAAATCTCGGGAGTCTTCCGCACAGCTACGGGAGCGATACTATTTACCTTGTCGCGCAGGAGCCGCATTGGCTTTTCACCTACTGGGATATCGATATTTCGCGGCATCCGGGCGGGCCGTGTTATTTGAGGGTCGAAAGCGGCGACGGGGCCTTGGATCACGAGATCGAGGTGTCGTTCGAGAGCCGGAACTGGTATATCCCCGTGAAAAAAGCGGGAGCTTCATATGCCGTGGATATAGGATTTTACCGAGGGGGTAGCTGGAATTCGCTAGGGCGATCAGCGGTGATCTCCACCCCCCGCGACACGTTTTCTCCATCCGAGGAATTTCGGTATGCCACAGTCCCGTTGCATATCGGCTTTCACAAGTTGGTGGAGACAATCTCCCGTTCGATTGCCGGAGCCTCCGATCTGGTGCCTGCATTGTCTTCCATGGCCGTAGCTATGCCTAGGAGTGAATCATCTGTCTCGCCGCTGGAGGCCCGTGAGCGTGAGCTGCTCGAGGCATTACTAGGCAGTGATTTTTTTGGATGGTTGTCCAGCGGAGCGTGGAGTTCTGAGGAGATCCACTCTGCGGTGCACCAGAGGCTTCTGTCGCAGGCGGGCTCAGGCGAGATTGCGGAAATGGTGGGGCGCATCCAACTCGCGCAGGCCGAGAGCAGTTTGTTCAGCGCCATCGTGAGGTTGGCTGGCGAATCGGCTCTGAGTTCCTGGAATATCGGAGCCATGGGGTCGGAGCAGCTTGCTGCCGGAGTTTCGAGTTGGCTTACCGCCGCTCTTTCCAGTTGGGCTGGTGCTGCGCAGAGCAGTTGGGCTGCTTCTGCTGCCGGGAGTTGGTCGGGGGGGGGTCTTTCCAGCGGGGCAATTCCCACATCATGGGGTGGACTGGAATCCTCCGGTGCCAGCGCATCCTTGGGTGAAATGGCAAGCTGGTCAGGAGGAGCGGGGGCCTTCTGGGGAGGAATTGGTCTTTCGAGTCTTGAATTGTCCGTTCTTTCGAGTTGGAGCGAGGCGCTCTCATCCTCCATGGGACAATCCAGCCCTTCTTCCTGGGGCGCTTCAGAGCAGTCATCATGGCTTTCCGCGCCAAAGGATGTTCATGCAGAAATCACGGTCTATGGCCGCGCGGAACCTGGAGGCAGTTTGCGGATCGGTAATCAGACAGTGCAGGTCGATGGCAACGGCGAGTTTGAGCATCGAGTGGTTCTCGAAGGTAGGCACCGAGAGGTCAATATTCGTGCGAATCCTCCTGATGAATCCGCCCCATAACAGCAGTAGGGTTGCCTTGAAACGTCGCAGGAAAACACACAACGAAGTGGAGGGCGTCCTCGACAGGCATGCGGGGGATTTCCTTGGATATTTGGAGGGAGAGAAAAATGCCTCTCCAAGGACCATCTCCACCTATCGCACCTCGATCAAACTTTTTAGGCGGTTCCGTCCATCGGGATCATGGGAATCGTTCCGCGCCGAAGATTTCAGGGCATGGATGCTTGAGATGATGAAAATCGAGATGGCTCGGGCCACAGTCAGGCTTCGGTTCGCCGCCCTGCGGGCACTTTACTCCTTTTTACACATGAGGCAGGTGGTGGCAAAAAATGTGCTGCTTGAGGTCTCGCTTCCGAAAACGATCAAGCCCCTGCCTCGCTTTTTGACCACCTCGCAGATCGATGCTCTTGTCGATGCGCCGGGAAAGCATGAAAAGACGAAGCAGGCCCCTGAATGGATGTCCGCCCGCGACCTTGCGATCATCGAGTTGTTCTATTCCACCGGCATGCGCTTGTCCGAGTTGGTTGGGTTGGATGTGAAGGATGTCGATGTGATCGGTGAAACTGCTCGCGTTCTTGGGAAAGGCGGCCGCGAGCGGATGTGTCCCGTGGGTGGCCCGGCCCTTGTAGCCATTTCAAGCTATCGACGTGTCGCGCGTGTCGAATATGGTCCGCTGTTCATTAATAAATCCCGAAGGCGTATTTCCACGCGATCTGTGAATTCATTGCTGAAGCTTCGCCTGGCCCAAGCGGGCCTCCCCGGTGATCTTTCTCCCCACAAGCTTCGACACAGTTTTGCCACTCACCTGCTCGACAATGGTGCTGATTTGCGAAGCGTGCAGACACTCCTAGGGCATGCGAGCATTTCAACGACGCAAATCTATACACACGTAACAATCGAGCGTCTCAAAGCCGCCTACCAAGCCGCACACCCGCGTGCAGAGAAGTGATTACGGCTGCGAGACGGCGGCGAGTTCCTCCCAGATCGCGCGTTCCTTTGGAGAGGGATTGCTTGGTATGGTGATGCTGACTACCGCGTAAAAATCGCCGCGTTTTCCGTCCCCGACAGGAATCCCCATGCCAGGGAGGCGAAACTTTTTCCCGGTTTGCGTGCCAGCCGGGATTTTTAACTTCGCGCGACCGCCGAGGGTCGGGACGGTTGCTTCACAGCCAAGAACGGCATCCCATGCTGGAATTTCCAATTCGTAATAGAGGTCTCCACCCTCGATCTCAAAATCCGGGTGGCGCTGGAATTTGACGCGAAGGTAGAGGTCGCCGGAACCGCCTCCAGAAGCACCGCTTCCACCCTGCCCTGCAAGGCGGATGCGTTGGCCTTCACGGATACCCTTCGGTACTTTGACAGTGTATGTCTCGACTTTCTTCGACGACCCTCGGCGAAAGGAAATCTGGCGGGTCGATCCGGTTAGCGCCTCTTCAAGGGTGACTAGGATATCAGCCTCGACATCCTGGCCGCGTTGGGGCGTCTGCCCAAACCCATTCCGCCCGCCACGGCGCCCGCCAAACATTTGTTCAAAGAAATCGCTGAATCCAGTGCCACCGAATTCAAATTCCTCCTCCGTGTCGCGGCGCGATGGTGATTGCCGAAATCCGCCCGCTCTTCCTGCCGCACCGAATGGAGACCGTGCAGCCGGGCCTTGTTGCCAATTCGCGCCAAATTCATCGTAGCGTTTCCGCTTTTCCGGATCGCTGAGAACCTCGTAAGCCTCATTGATTTCTTTGAATTTTTCTTCGGCAATTTTTTTGTCCTTCGCCGTATCCGGGTGGAATTGGCGGGCCAACTTGCGGAATGCGCTTTTGATTTCTGCCGGAGTGGCTGATTTCGTAACGCCCAATGTTTGGTAGTAATCGCGGAACTGCGCTGACATCTGCTTGAGAATTTGCTTCCTGCAGTCTGCCGAATTTATTCAATCTGTACAACCATGCTCGACGTTCGACTGATTCGGGAGAATCCCGACCTTGTAAAATCACGCCTCGCCACCCGTGCGACAGGGCATTCTGAAACTGTGGATGCCATTCTTGCTGTCGATGTCGAGCGGCGTGGAGTCGAAACGCGTCTTCAAGGGATTCAAGGCGATCGCAATCGCATCAGTAAGGAAATAGGGGGGATGCGGGCGCGCAAGGAGGATTCCTCTGCGCTTGAGGAGCAGGTTAAATCGCTTGCTGCCGAGATGCAGGTGCTTTCCGAACACTCGGCGGTCCTCGGGGAGAAACAAACAACGCTTCTTCTCAATCTCCCGAATCTGCCGCAGGCCGATGTCCCTGTTGGAAAGGATGCGGCGGACAACCCCGTCCTCCGCACCCATGGAGAAAAGCCGTTTGTGGAAAGCCCCAAGGACCATGTCGCGATCGCTGAAGGGTTGGGTCTGATCGATATCGAGCGGGCCACGAAGATCAGCGGGAGTGGATTTGCTGTTTACACTGGGGCAGGGGCCCGGTTGGAGCGGGCGCTGATGAATTTCCTGCTCGACCTTCACACTCGCGATCATGGCTACAGGGAGATTGCTCCGCCGTATGTTGTTCGCCGCGATTGCATGATCGGTACCGGGCAGTTGCCGAAATTCGAAGAGGACATGTATGGAATTGATGGCGGTGGATTATTCCTGGTGCCCACCGCCGAGGTGCCGGTGACGAACCTCCATCGCGAGGAGATTCTGAAAGCTGCAGAGCTTCCCGTGAAGTATGCCGCGCACACCCCCTGCTTTCGCCGTGAGGCCGGATCTGCCGGCCGCGAGACAAAGGGACTGATCCGCATGCACCAGTTCGACAAGGTTGAACTCGTTAAAATCTGCGCACCGGAGCATTCCAATGCCGAACTTGAGTCACTCACGGCTAATGCCGAGCGTGTGCTTCAAGTGCTGGGGTTGCATTACCGAGTGATTGTTCTTTGCACCGGCGACATGGGGTTCGGTTCCGCAAAAACCTATGACATCGAAGTCTGGGCCCCAGGGCAGAATGCGTATCTGGAGGTTTCCAGTTGCTCTAATTTTGAGGATTACCAAGCCCGCCGCATGAACCTTCGAATGAAAGGCGAGGACGGCAAAAACAGGTTCTGCCATACGCTTAATGGCTCTGGCACTGCTCTGGCGCGCCTTTATGTCGCCCTGCTCGAGAACGGGCAGCAGCCTGATGGGTCGGTTGAATTGCCAGCGGCCCTCGAGCCATATTTCGGTGCGCGCCACATCACCAAATAAGCTGCCTGCATGCGTCGATCCCGTTCTTGAGGCCGTTGGATCGTCGCTTTCGGAAGTCGCGAGGACCCGCAAGTTGCTAGTGGGTGTGTCTGGAGGTCGGGATTCGATGGTGCTTCTCGACGCCCTGATTGAGTGCGGTTTCAAGAAGTTGGTGGTGTGCCATTTGAACCATACCCTGCGCGGGCGAAGTTCGGCGGCTGATGAGCGATTTGTCAGCAATGAAGCCCGGAGGCGCAGATTGCCAATCGAAATTGCCCGTGCTCGCACAGCTGAGTTTGCTAAGAAAAACAGACTATCCACCGAGTTGGCCGCGCGAGAATTGAGGTATGCGTTTTTCGAGGCGTGCGCAAAACGAACCCGATGCCGTCATTTGCTTCTCGCGCATCATGCAGATGACCAGGTTGAGACCTGTTTATTTAATTTTCTCCGCGGCTCTGGAGCTTCGGGATTGGGCGGCATGAAGCCGCTGATGCAGCGGGGGAGCCTTACAGTACAGCGCCCATTACTCGGAGTCCTTCGCCGGGAAATTTCGGAATATCAAGAGAAACAGCGGATTATTTTTCGCGAGGATGCCTCTAATGTTGAGACCCGGCACACGCGCAATAAGCTCCGAATCCAGGTGATTCCGGCCATTGAAGAAGCGATGGGGCCAGCGTTTCGCGAATCAATCCTACGGGCGGCAGAGATTTTACGGGCGGAGGACGAGTGGATGGCAGGCATGATTCCCGAGGTTGGGGCGGAGCTTTCATGCCGGGCGCTCGATCAATTGCATCCCGCCGCGCAGGCGCGCTGGGTTTTGGCATGGCTTCGTCATTATGAGATTCCCGAAGTAGGATGGAAGGAAACGCGGCGCGTTTTGTCGCTACTGGACCGAAAGGGTCCAGCCAAAGTCAATCTGCCTGGAGACTGGCACGCCCGCCGCCGTGCCGGGGTGTTGTTTTTGGAAAGGAATGACACATGACCATTCGTGAAGCCATTTTTGTGGGCTTCCGGGCGGCGCGGGCAAATGTTCTGCCAGGGCTTCTTCTTCAGGGCATCATGGCCTGCATTCTCGCGCTCTACCTATGTCATGAGGGTTCGCAGGCGTTTTTTCGGCTGGTCGGCGAGTCGAGGCAGGAACTTGGTCCTGTGTTTGCCATGGTCGCCTACACTTTCTCTGGGGCGCTCTTGCCCGAGCTCATGCGGATTTTTCTGTTTCAGCGGGCGCGGGTGACTGCGGAAAATATCAAAAGCGTCCTCACCATGGCCCCGATCTGGATTTTTATGGGGTCGGTTGTTGATGTCTTCTACACCATGCAAAACCATTGGTTTAGTTTTGAAAGCGGCTTCACCACCGTTGCAACAAAGGTGTTAGTCGATCAACTCCTCTATAGCCCGCTCTTTGCGACGCCAATGATCACCGCATATTTCACGCTGCGCGCTGGGGGCTTTCGCAAAGTAGTTTTTGCTTCGGTGTTCAGGTGCCGTTTTTTTGCTGAAACCTTGCTGCCGGTCCAGTTGGCTTCCTGGATGATTTGGTTTCCCGGGGTCACCTTCGTTTACATTATGCCCCCGGCACTTCAGATCCCCTTCGCTGTCCTTGTTCACACCTTTTGGGTTCTAATCCTAAGCACAATTAGTGAGAGGGGGAGGGGGGATGGGAAGTGATGTAATTACGCGAGGGAAGAGCCACCTGGATTGCCGTCGGATTCAGTAACGAGGCGGCGGGAGATGTCACCGGGGGAACCGGTTTTCCGAGCGATCAGAGAGTAGGCTGCCGGGACGAGGTAGAGAGTCAGGAACGTGGCCATGAGAACACCTCCGAGGACAACAACACCAATAACAATACGGGTTTCAGCACCGGGGCCAAATGCGAAGATCAAAGGAATAGCTGTTGCTGCGGTGGTGATTCCGGTCATCAGGATCGGGCGTAGCCGGACCCGTGAGGCTTCAATGAGGGCTTGGTCGAACGGAATGCCCCGATCACGGAGCTTGTTGGCGAAATCAACAATAAGAATCCCATTCTTTGCGGCGATTCCGATGAGAATAATGAGACCAATTTGGCTGTAGATGTTCAGGGTATTTCCGCTCAAGTATAGTCCAAAAACGCCCCCTGCCATGGCCAGTGGAACGGTGGTCATGATGACAAGCGGGTGAATCCAGTTTTCGAATTGCGCCGCAAGCACCAGATAGACGACGAGTAATCCCATAAGAAACACAAAGAGAATCGAGGATGCGGACTCGCGAAGGTTGCGTGATTGGCCTTTGTAGTCGATCTGCGCGGTATCCGGGAGATTTTCATGCACCAGGGTTTCGAGGAAATCAAGGGCCTGACTGAGGGTGAGACTTTCAGTAAGGTTGGCTTCGATGGTGATCGAGCGCATGCGATTGTATCTGTTTAGAGAATCAGAATCGGCGAATTCCTGGACCTCGACGACGCTTGAAAGTGGAACGAGTTCCCCTGAATTTGATCGGACGTAGATGTTTTCAAGGCTGGTGGGTGTATTTTGATTCGAGCGGTTTCCTTCAAGGATCACATCGTATTCCTCCCCGCGGTCGATGTATGTGGTTACGCGACGTGATCCCAGCATGGTTTCCAGAGTGCGTCCGACATTCGATACGGTAACACCAAGCTCTGCAGCGCGGTCGTAGTCGATGGCAACGCGGAGCTGAGGCTTGGTTTCCTTGAAATCCCAATCGATGCCATCAAGGCCTGGGTTGTCTGCGGAAATTTTCGCCAACAGAATATCTCGCCACTGCACCAGTTCCTCATAGGAGCCGCCGCCAAGCACGAATTGGACGGGTTTTTGAATGCGTGCTCCAAACCCTTGGCGCATCACTGGAAAGGCCCGTACTCCGGGAAGATCCGAGAGATTTTTACGGATTTCATCCATGATCACCCAAGCAGAGCGGCGTTGCGCCCAATCTGACAAAACACAGACGATGATTCCTGAATTAAAATCCCCCGCTGTACCAAAGCTTCTTGGAGTGCGGACAAGTAATCGCGTGAATTCTCCCGACTCCGTGTAGGACATGAGGCGGTGTTCGATTTCAAGCATGTATTCCTCCATGAACGAGTAGGAGGCTCCCTCCGGACCATCCACCAGCACATAGAACGCCCCGCGGTCTTCACGCGGAGTGTATTCTGAAGGGATTTGAAAAAAGAGCCACGCGGCACCCGCTGAAATAATCAAGAATGCCGTCACTGATGAAAATCTGCGGGGGAGGACCACTTGGAGGCTCCGTGAGTAGATGTCTTGGAGTCCGATGAAGGTTTTATCCAGAGAGGTGACCAGGCGGTTTCGACCAGTTTTGCTGCGTAGGATCTTTGAGGCGACCATCGGCGAAAGGCTCAGTGCCATGAGGCTGGAAATGGCCACTGCTGCTGAGATGGTGAGGGCAAACTCCGAAAAGAGACGGCCGATGTCTCCCTCGAGAAAGGCGATCGGAAGAAAAACAGCCACGAGAACCAACGTTGTGGCAATGACCGCAAATCCAACCTCACGCGTGCCCCTGTAGGCCGCAACAAGAGAGGTTTCGCCAAGATCCTGCATGCGTCGAACGATATTTTCGAGAACCACAATGGCATCATCGACCACAATCCCGATCGCCAGGACTAGAGCTAAAAGGGTCAGGATATTGATGGAAAATCCCATGATCCCCAGCGCAAAAAAAGTGGCGATGAGAGAGACTGGAACAGTGATCGAGGGAACCAGCGTGGCTCGTCCTGTGCCTAGGAAAAGGTAGATGACAAGGACAACAAGAGCGATGGCGATGCAAAGGGTGAAATACACTTCACGGATCGATCCCTCGATAAAAATGGAAGTGTCGTAGCTGTCGCGGATTTCCATTCCCTGTGGAAGGGTAGGGGCGATTCTTCGCGCCTCGGCTTTTACCGCGCGGGCGACATCGATGGTGTTTGCGGTGGACTGTTTCACGACGCCAATCCCAACCATCGGAATCGAATTGCCGCGAAAGAGAGTCCTGTTTTCCTCGGGAGCGAGTTCGACTGTGGCGATCTCACCGAGTCGCACCAGGTAGCCATCGGGGCCTTTTTTGAGGACGAGATTTGTAAAGTCAGCGGGGGTGCTGAAGTGGCGCTTGGTGCGAACGGTAAAATTCCGGTCCTTGGACTCGATGCTGCCGGCGGGGAGTTCCACATTTTCAGTGCGCAAGGCTGCTTCAACATCATTTGCCGTGAGGTTTCGCGCCGCCATGGCGCGACGGTCGAGCCAGATCCGTATGGCATAGTCTTGGCCCCCTCCCGCACGGACGCGTGCCACCCCGTCGAGTACTGAGAAGCGGTCCAGCAGATATCGTCGAGCAAAGTCGGTAAGCTCCGGGACAGTCATTGTGGGACTGACGAGATTCAGCCAGAGGATAACGTCATCATTTGAATCAACCTTCTGGATCTCAGGGGGATCAGATTCAACGGGCAGGTCGTCTAGAATGGTTGAAACGCGGTCGCGAATGTCATTGGCCGCAGCATCGATATTGCGGTTGGATTTGAAAGTGATCGTGATGCTGGATTTGCCATTCCTGCTATTGGACTCGATGAAGTCGATCCCTTCTACGCCAGAGATGCGGTCCTCAATGGGTTCGGTGATGCGAGTTTCAACCACACTTGCAGAGGCTCCACGGTAACTTGTGTCGACTGAGATAACCGGCGGATCGATGTCGGGAAATTCGCGAAGCGGGAGCCGAAGAAACGAAATAATGCCGAAGGCAACTAGCAGTAACGCCAAGACAGAGGCGAACACCGGTCGTTTGATCGAGAGATCGGAGAGGATCATTGGGCCTTAGGCGCCGGTTGTTGGGCGTCAATCGAAGGAATGACGCGGACAGTTGCGCCATCGGCGAGTTTAAATCCACCGTGAGTCACCACGCTCTCGCCCTTTGATAATCCTGACACCACTTCCACTTCTCCCCTGCGGCGGGTTCCGATTTTAATCTCGCGGCGTGTCACTTTTTTCCCTGTTTCCGAATCACCCACAACCATGGCAAAATTTTGTTTACCCACAGGAAGGAGTGCACTCTCCGGAATCACCACCGCCTCGCGCGGGCGGCTGAGCAAGTCGACTTTCATAAGCATGCCAGGGAGAAGGAGGCGTTCGTTGTTGGGGATCTCAGCGCGGACCATTACCGAGCGGGTCACAGGATCGACCCGGCTGGAAAGGCTATGCACGGTGCCATGGAAGAAGCGCCCGCCGTAGGTGCCTGTTGAAGCCTCAATGGGCATACCGGGTTTCACGACGGCGAGAAACCGGGACGGCACCGAAAAATCGAGCAGCATCTTGCTGTCATCATCAATCGTGGTCACAAGATCTCCGGGTTGCACCAGGGCCCCGACACTGATGTTCCGCAGTCCCACCACGCCATCGAATGGCGCCTTGATGACAAGTTCCTCCAAGCGTGATTCGAGGGCTAATTTGCGCGCGCGGGCGGTTTCATGAACACGCCTTGCCTCATCGAGTTGTGAAGTTGATGCTGTGCCGCGCGCAGCGAGTTGTTCCATGCGCTCGTATTGCAGGAGGGCCTCGCGCGCGGCAGAGGCCGCCTCGGTGAGCAGTGCCGCCTCCTCATTGGAGGAAAGTTTGAGTAGAATGTCCCCTTTTTTCACGCGTGAGCCATCCTCAAACCCCGTTTCCACAACCCGCTCGGTGACGTTGGCGGTTAGTTCCACCGACTCGTTGGCGCGTAGAGTGCCCAGAGCCTCGATGCGATCGGCAATGGGTTTTTGTTCGGCGGGGGCCGTCATCACTGCCGTTGATCCTCGATCCTGTGAAAGGACCGGGGCGGCAAGGGCAATCAAAACACCGGCTAATCGAACAGGAAACATCAGATGCATGTAGAAAACAGGATGGAACGCTCAATGAGCGAATCGTTAGAATCCAGTGATTTCGATTTTTTTCAACCCTTTGCGAGAATAGTTGCCGCGCTGAGCTGTTTCTTTCAATCCACTACAAGCTTTGATATTTTTCCTAGAGTGAATTTTCGACTTCCAGTGATGCCGCGGATGGCCCGGCAGATCACCCTCACGGTGATTTTCGGTGCGGCGGGCTCGGTGGTGGCGATTGGGTTTGGGGATGCAATTCATTGGTTGCAGCACACTCTTTGGGGTCGTTTAGAGACGGGAAGTGTGACGAACTTTGCGGTGTGGGGATTTGTGATTTTGTCACTTGCCGGATTGATCAGCGGGGCAATGCTCGCTTGGTTAGCTCCTGATGCTGCGGGAAGCGGCATTCCGCAGTTGAAGGTGGCATATTGGCGAGACATGGGGAGAGTGCGCACAAGGGCTGTGTGGGTAAAATTTCTTGCCGGTGCGGTATCGATCGGTGGCGGGATGAGCCTTGGTCGCGAGGGTCCAACTGTGCAACTGGCGGGAGGGATATGCTCTCTGCTTGGGCGTAAACTGGGGGCAATCAATCTCGAAGGGCGTGCCGCAACAGCTTGTGGTGCCGCTGCCGGGTTGGCGGCGGCTTTCAATACGCCGATCGCAGCGGTGACTTTTGTGCTTGAGGAGATTTTGGACAATCTGAACAGCCGCCTTGTCGGGCGCATCCTACTTGCTTCCTTTGTATCGGTATTTGTGCTGTATCTGGCGCGCGGAGAGGATCCCGTATTGGTTTTGCCAAAGTCTCTCTCGTTCGACTGGCATGCCTACCTATTGGTGATTCCGGCAGCAGCAGTATCGGCCTTGGTTGGCGTGGCGTTTCAAAAAGCCAGTCTGGGGTGGCGTCAGAAAATCCGCTCCGGGACACGCGTTCCTCAAGTGCTGAGGCCTCTCATTGGAGCCATGGCAACGTGGGTGGCCGCAACGGCCGTCTTCGCTGGAACCGGGCATGCAGGAGTGATTGGCATGGGGTATGCGGATTTGAATGCCTGCCTGGCTGGAACGCTTAGTCTTGCCGCCGTTGCCGCGCTTCTTTTTGGAAAATGGATTGCCACCACAGCAAGTTACGCTTGGGGAGGATGCGGAGGCATATTTGCCCCCACTCTTTTTCTCGGGGCCTTCACCGGGTATCTGGTTTCGGCGATCTTGGGCGCTCCCGCCGGGTTGCCGGCAGATGCTCTGCCCTTGCTTGCGGTTACTGGGATGAGTGCATGCCTGGGAGCGGTGGTGAGGGCGCCAGCGACTTCGATCCTCATTGTGTTTGAAATGACGCACGACTTCGCATTGGTGCCTCCCCTTATGCTGGGGGCACTTATCAGTCAGTTTATTAGCCGAAGGCTGTGCGCTGAAAATTTCTATGCACAGGTGATTAAAAGCGACGGAATCGAGTTGGAGACCCATCGTCCAATCGAGACCTTCTCGGATTGGAAAACCCGAAAAATCGCAGCATTTGCAACGTTCCCCGCGCATGCATTGCCAATCGAGAACGATGAAATCCGGAAGGATATTATATCAACAAATCCCCATACCGCATACCCGATGGTTGATGCCAATGGCATCACCGTAGGGGTGGGGACTCAAAGTGATTGGGGATCAGGAAGCGGGATGATCCATCCCGCAAAAAAAGTACAAATTGGAGTAACGCTTGGGGAGGTGGAGAGATGCCTGGTAGATGCTCCGCTTGGATTGCTTGTGGTGGTCGATCCCAAAGGTCATCCACTCGGAGTCTTTACCCTTCATGACCTGTTGCGCTGTCAATTATCACTAATGGAATCGGAGGCCGAGTAATGTTGTTTCGAGTAATTGGTATTTCCCAAAAGAAACTTGGGTCTGCATTTTCCAGCAGGTACATCTCATTCTCTCAATGAGCAAAGCGGCATTAGGATCGACGCCGGTGGATTTACCGGATCAGAAAAGCATCGCATCGATGGCGAATAGTCATGAGATGATGATTGGGGTGAGTAGTAGGGAATCCCCTATTACAAATATCGCCGCTTATCACTTCGCCGAGTTGGACGGACTTAAGGCATTGAGGCGTGATCTGCAGGGGGTTTGTAGTGAGCAAGGGTTGAAGGGGACAATTCTCCTCAGCGCAGAGGGAGTGAATCTTTTTGTTGCTGGGAAAGATGAATCGATTGCGGAATTGCTCGATTTCTTGCGCTCTGTTCCGGGTCTTGCCGGGCTCAGTCCTAAATACAGCAAGAGTGATAATCAGCCTTTCTCTCGCATGCTGGTACGTCTAAAAAAAGAAATCATCGCTTTTGGTGTCGAAGGGATTCGTCCAGGCATTCGCACTTCTCCAAAGTTGTCGGCAGCGACACTAAAACAATGGCTTGATGAAGGGCGTCGCGTGACATTGTTGGATACGCGGAATGATTACGAAGTGAAGCTCGGCACATTTCGGGGAGCTATCCCGGCAGGGATCGACCACTTCCGCGATTTCCCCAAGGCAGTCGATCGCTTGCCTGAGGAAATGAAGGACGAACCGGTTGTGATGTTTTGTACGGGAGGCATCCGCTGCGAGAAGGCGGGCCCCTACATGGAGAGTCGGGGATTCCGGCATGTCCACCAGCTTGATGGAGGAATCCTGAAGTATTTCGAGGAATGCGGAGGCGCTCATTACGACGGCGAGTGCTTTGTGTTCGACCAGCGTGTTGGAGTCGACCCCGCGCTTCGCGAGTCCGATTCGACCCAGTGTTACCGCTGCCTTGTTCCGCTGACAGCCGAGGAGCAGACCGATCCACGGTATGTTTCCGGAAAAACTTGCCCCCATTGTTACAAGTCGGGCTCCGAACTCATGGCTGAGAGTATTGTTGAACGAGAGACTGCAATCCGCTTGGCGACCACTCCGCTTCCCGGAAGTATGCCGTACGAAAATCTGAGGCCTGTTTCCATTCCCGTTAAGTATGACGGGAAGCCCTTGCTTGAAGTACTGGTATCTATTTTTTCCCACATGCCGCAATCCAGGTGGAGCGATGTTCTCAAGAAGGGTGATATCTTGGATCCTGAGGGGATCCCGGCTGCCATGGAACGCATTGTGAGGTCCGGGGAACGCTACGCACGCCGTCATCCTGAAACAGTTGAGCCCTCAGTTCGCGCGGACATTCGTATCCTCCACGAGGACGAGGCATTGATTGTCCTGAACAAACCAGCCCCCTTGCCGCTGCATCCAAGTGGTCGTTTCAACAGGAACACGCTTCAATCCATTCTGCACACGGTCTACCATCCCGAAAAACCCCGCTCGGCGCATCGCTTGGATGCCAACACGACTGGCTTGGTGGTGTTCACTCGCGCCCGCCGTTTTGCCAGACTGGTGCAGCCCCAGTTCGAGCAGGGCAGCATCAAAAAAACCTACCTTGCTCGGGTGCATGGCCATCCGGTTGAGGATGATTTCGCTTGTGATGCACGGATTGGAGTCGAGCCTGTGGAGGCAGGAGGCCGCGAGATCGATGAAGTAGGTGGTCTTCCTGCGCGTACAATGTTCAAGGTGCTTGAAAGAAATACCGATGGCTCAGCATTGCTTGAGGCGGTTCCATTGACTGGAAGAACCAATCAAATCCGGCTTCACTTATGGCACTTGGGGCATCCGGTATGCGGTGATCCGTTGTATCAAGCCGGAGGGATTCTCGGTTCGAAGCAGACCCTCTTGCCGGAAGACCCGCAGATGTGCCTGCATGCTTGGAAGCTCACATTCCAGCATCCCATAGACAATAAGCATGTCGAATTCGAAGCCCCGGTTCCGGAGTGGTTTATTGAAGGCAATAAATAAACCACCCCCGGGATTGCATCGTGGGCGCCCTGTGTTTATAAGCAGTCTTCTTACGTCCTGATGAATATCCACGAATACCAAGCCAAGGAACTCCTCGAGAAATTTGGGGTCGCCAACAGCCCCGGAGGGGTTGCTTCCACGCCGGCGGAAGCCGAAAAAGTCGCCCGCTCGATGGGTAGTAATAATCTGGTGGTCAAAGCCCAGATTCATGCGGGAGGTCGCGGCAAGGGAACATTCAACAACGGCTTCAAGGGAGGCGTCCAACTTTGCAAGACACCCAGCGAAGTCCGCAACCTCGCGGAAAAAATGCTAGGGCAGACGCTTGTCACCCACCAGACCGGTCCCGAGGGCCGCGTGGTGAGGAAAGTCCTTGTGTCCGAGTCCGTGGAAATTTCTCGCGAGCTATATTTTGCCATCCTGATCGACCGGACAATTTCCGCACCGGTGATTGTGGCCAGCACCGAAGGCGGTGTTGAAATCGAGACTGTGGCTGAGAAGTCCCCCGAGAAGATTATCCGCATGGCGATCGATCCCTTGCTTGGCCTGCAACCCTTCCAGACCCGCAAGCTAGCCAAGCTCCTGCGCTTCGCTCCCGGCGACATGCGTGCCGCCTGCAAATTGTTCACGAACCTGTATAAATTGTTCATCGCCCGTGATTGTTCGATGGTTGAAGTGAACCCGCTAGTGGTCACGATGGGCGGAGATGTCCTCGCGCTCGATGCAAAATTCAATTTCGATGACAATGCGCTCTACAGGCACCCCGATATCCAGTCCTATCG
This sequence comes from uncultured Spartobacteria bacterium, assembly GCA_937888355.1. Classification (GTDB taxonomy): domain Bacteria; phylum Verrucomicrobiota; class Verrucomicrobiia; order Chthoniobacterales; family Terrimicrobiaceae; genus UBA967. The sequence goes on along the minus strand of CALAPX010000027.1, from coordinate 16,970 downwards.
CGATATCGAGGAGGAGGATCCACGCGAGGTCGAAGCCTCGAAATTCAATCTCAGCTACATCGGCCTCGACGGAAACATCGCATGCTTGGTCAATGGAGCGGGCTTGGCCATGGCCACCATGGATATTATCAAGCACCATGGCGGTGAACCTGCGAACTTCCTTGATGTAGGAGGTGGCGCCTCAGAACAACAGGTCACCGAGGCCTTCAAAATCCTTGTTGCCGATAAACGCGTGAAAGCAATCCTCGTGAATATTTTCGGTGGAATCATGAAGTGCGACATCATCGCCCAAGGCATCATCAATGCTGTCAAGGCAGTGAACCTTCCTGTGCCTCTTGTGGTGCGTCTTGAGGGCACCAATGTCGAAGCTGGTCGCCAGTTACTGGCCGACTCCGGTCTCCAACTCACCGCGGCAACCGATATTGCCGATGCCGCTAAAAAAGTCGTCGCAGCCGCCGCCTGAACCCCAATCTTCTCTACCCATGTCCATTCTCGTTGATAAAAATACACGCCTGCTGGTCCAGGGAATCACCGGAAAGTCCGGCGCTTTTCACGCCAAGTCCTGCATGGAATACGGAACCAACGTTGTTGCCGGAGTCACTCCCGCACGCGGTGGTGAGGTCTTTGAAGGCAAGGTCCCGGTGTTTGACACCGTCCTCGAGGCGCGCCGCGAAACCGGTTGCAATGCTTCCATGATTTTCGTCCCCGCCGAATTTGCCGCCGATTCGATCCTTGAAGCGGTCGATGCCGGGGTGGAACTCGTGATTTGCATCACAGAGGGAATTCCCGTTCTCGACATGATGAAGGTCAAAGCTGCCATGGCGCAGAGCTCTTCCCGACTGATTGGCCCGAATTGCCCGGGCATTATCACTCCCGGTCAATGCAAGATCGGGATCATGCCCGGCTATATTCACAAGCCCGGCAAGGTCGGTGTTGTCTCCCGTTCCGGCACGCTCACCTACGAGGCCGTGTGGCAGCTCTCCAGCCGCGGGCATGGTCAATCTACCTGTGTTGGCATTGGCGGTGATCCAATTAACGGCACGTCCCACCTCGACGTGGTAAAAATGTTCAATGACGACCCCGGTACCGAGGCGATCATCATGATCGGTGAGATCGGTGGAACAGCCGAAGAAGAAGCCGCCGAGTGGATCGGAAAGAACTGCAAAAAGCCGGTTGCTGCGTTTATCGCTGGGGCCACCGCGCCTCCGGGACGCCGTATGGGTCACGCTGGCGCGATTGTCAGCGGTGGCAAAGGTACCGCCCAAGGCAAGATCGAGGCGCTCCAAGCCGCTGGCATCGAGGTCGCTGCGACCCCTGCCGATATGGCCGACGCTCTCCTGCGCCGATTGGCCCGCTAAGTTGGCGAATCCAATGCGGGCGCTTGAACGCGCCCGTGGGCTTCGGCCAAGCGGTTGCAACGGAGTATGCAGATTTTTCCTCGCAGCCGGCCAAGATGTGGCATCGAGGTCGGCAATGTGGGGTTCGCCTTCACTCGGACAACTGATTTGCAGTCAATCTGCGCGTGGCCGTTTTGCAGGGGCAGTGAGTTTATTTGGGAGATGCAGTGTTGTTGCTTGGCGTGCTTAGGGAGCGTCGCCATTTCCATTCCTCGACTGCACAAAAGACACAGGGAACTATAAAAAGAGTGACCAGATTAATAGTCATTCCTCCGACAGAAGGAATCGCCATTGGTTTTATCACGTCTGCTCCCCGGCCGGTTGCCCAGAAGATCGGCATCAAGCCCACAACCATGGTTGCTATGGTCATGAGGCAGGCGTGCCAAGCTGGAGAGGCGGGCGCCGACTCGGCGATCAGTCTTCGCTCTTGCTGCACTGCGAGCGAAGACTGGAGGCGAGGGGAGTCGAACCCCTGTCCTTCAAACGATCTACACAACCTTCTACATGTTTATACGGTTTTTAGTCTCGGGGAGGGCAGGCGAGCCGTCACGCGTCCTTCCCCAGAGCGTCCACGTAATCGATTCATCCAGGGTAGCGGTCGCTCCATCCCAGACCAGCCTGCAGTCGTCGCATTCCCGGCCAGCAGGCGTCACCGGGAACACGTCGTGGCTCAATTAGGCCGCGAGTGCGAGATCTTCGTAATCTGCTTTTATTTGTTTGATCCGATTTTTTACGAGGCCAACGAATCATCCTCGACATGCAGGCCGGGCTTCACACTCAAAGTCGAAACCATTACGCCCCCGTTAGGGATTGCACACTACGCTTGGTTTTTTAAAATGCAAGCGACTGGTTAGCTGCCAGCCGGGCGGCGACCGGTGAGGGCGCGTTGGAGGGTGAGTTGGTCGGCGTGTTCAAGTCCTCCGCCGGCGGGAAGTCCGTGAGCGATGCGGGTGAGCGGGACGCCTAGCGGGGCTAGGATTTCGATGAGGTAGTTTGTGGTGGCCTCGCCTTCAACATCCGCGCTGAGGGCGAGGATTAGTTCGGTGGGATGCTCCTCGCGCACGCGCTGGACAAGGGGTTCGATGCGGAGCTGTGAGGGGCCGATGTGGTCAAGAGGGGCGAGGCGACCTCCCAGAGAGTGATAGAGGCCACCAAAAGCCCCGCTACGTTCCAGAGGCAGAATATCGGTGGGTTGTTCCACGATGCAGAGTTCACGGCCTTGGCGTTCGGTATGGCTGCAAATCTCGCAGGTGGGACCGGCGGCAAAAAAGCCGCAATATTGGCAAGATTGAATCTCCGATGCCGCCCGTGAGATTGCTTCCGCAAGTTGGGCGGGGCGGGCATCTTTGTGGCCGAGGAGCCACAGGGCGCAGCGCTCGGCACTGCGAGGTCCAAGGCCAGGGAGTCGGCGGAGTTCGCGCGTGAGTTGATTGAAGGGCGGCGGATAGTCGAGCGGCATGTGGATGCGCTTAATGGCCTGAGGCGATACACCCGTCTTCGATTCGCACGAGCCTGTCGCCGCTGCAGGCAAGTTGGTCATCGTGGGTTACAACCACAAGGCTGCGTCCGTCTTTGCGGGTAAGGTCAAGGAGGAGGGTCATAATGACAGCGCCGTTTTTTGAGTCGAGGTTTCCGGTGGGTTCGTCGGCAAACAGGATGGCGGGATCGTTGATGAGGGAGCGGGCAATTGCCACGCGTTGCTGTTCGCCACCGCTAAGTTCCGCCGGGAGGTGCCCGGAACGGTCGGCAAGGCCGACATGGGAAAGGAGTTCGATGGCGCGATTTCGGGCATCACTTCCGCGGATCATGGCGGGCACAAGAATATTTTCCAGTGCAGTGAGTTCGGGGAGGAGGAAGTAGGATTGAAAGATAAACCCCATGCGCAGGTTGCGCAATCGGGCAAGAGCGTTTCCTGAGAGGGAGTAAAGGGATTTTCCCTCGAACAGCACCTCCCCCGACTCCGGGGTTTCAAGACCGGCGAGGGTGTAAAGCAATGTGGTCTTCCCGGCCCCGCTTGCGCCGCAAAGAAAGACAGTCTCACCGGATTGGATGTCCAAATCGATGCCTCTAAGGACTTCAATGCGGGAGCCTCCGATCCGAAATGAGCGGGTGATTGAGCGGGCCTGAAGGCGTGGAGTCATGAACGCTCGGCGAGCGGAACGAATTTTTTACCAACAGCTGGCCCGATGTACTCGCTGAGTGGTCGGTAGAGGCGGTTGTCGGCAAGTTGCTCGAGCACATGGCCAGTCCACCCCGAGCAGCGGGCGATTGCAAAGACCGGTGTAAAGAGGTCGGTGGGGATGCCCATCGAGTAGTAGACCGTCGCCGAGTAGAAATCGACATTTGCATTCAGCCCCTTGCGTTCTTTCATGATGGCCGCGATACGCTCGCTCATGCGGATCCATTTCGGTTCACCCAGCTTATTGCTGAGGATGATAGCCATTTCACGCAGGTGAGGGGCGCGAGGATCGAGAACCTTGTAAACGCGGTGGCCGATACCCATGATTTTTTTCTTTTGGGCAAGTTGCTCCTCAACCCAGGCGTCTACTTTGTCCTCGGCGCCGATCTCTTGGAGCATGTGAATAACGCCCTCATTCGCGCCTCCGTGGAGTGGGCCTTTAAGGGTGCCGATGGCTGAGGTGATCGCAGAATACATGTCTGAGAGGGTAGCGATCGTGACTCGGGCGGAAAAAGTCGAGGCATTCATTCCGTGATCCGCGTGAAGGACATAGGCGACATCCAGCGTGCGCGCAGCCTCAGCCGAGGGTTCTTCGCCATTGATAAGGTAAAGAAAATGGGCGGCCTCTGAGAGGTCAGTGCGGACTGGCGGCAGTTCGAGGCCCTGCCGTGAGCGGTGAAAGTAGGCGGCAATGACACCGATCTGCGCGGTGATTGCCACGGCACGATTGTAGTTCGCTTCGGCACTTAGATCGTGTGGGTCAGCATCATAAAGACCGAGCATCGAGACGGCTGTGCGGATCACATCCATGGGGGCAGCCGCCTTGGGAGCGTGCCGCAGAAATTCAACCACAGGTTCTGGAAGGGCCCTGGCATCTCGAAGCCGGCTGGTCAAGGCATCAAGTTCTGAGCTGTTGGGAAGTTTTCCATGCCAAAGGAGATGAACGATCTCCTCGTAGGTCACCTTTCCCGCAAGCTCATTGATGTTGTATCCCCCATAAATAAGAATGCCCTCCTGTCCGAGCACATCACTTAATTTAGTGGAGTTTGCGATTATTCCTTCGAGACCTTTGGATACAACGGGCATAGATTTTAAAAAAGTTAGGGTGGGAGTGATGATACTGGACGATGTTCCCCTGCGTGAAAAGCCTTACGGTGAGTTTTCTTGCTACAAAGAGGAGACGGGGGCAGTAAATCGAAAAAATGGCCGGGGGTGCCCCTGAGTCAGAGGCACCCCCGCTTTATGACGGCTATAAGCCGGATTCTGTCCAACCGATCGACTTGCGCCGACCGGTCTGAACGGTCATTTGTCTTGCCCGCCCCTTGCGGAGCGGACAGCTCTTGCGAGCTGCGACCAATACCCGGAAGGTTCCCGCGCTTTCGCGCCGGATCGGGCAGGCGACCCTTGCCTTCCTGTTCTGTCTTGCACCGCATGGGGTTTTTCGTGCCCCCGGACTTGCGTCCGGGGCGGTGGGCTCTTACCCCGCCTTTTCACCCTTACCGTCCAGCTTGCGCTGGAGTTGGCGGTCTATTCTCTGTGACACTATCCGTCGGAGTCGGCTTTCGCCGCCCCCTCCCGCGCGTTCTACGCGGCATGCTGCCTTGTGGTGTCCGGACTTTCCTCTCCCCGAAGCCTTGCGGTTCCAGAGAGCGACCGTTCGCCATCACGTATCAACGTATTCCTCTTCCGGATTAGCGCAAGCAGGGAAAAGCCAGTTCAGGATGGCTAGAGACGATCCTCTTCCTGGGACAGGAGGGAAAGAAATGTGGCGGGAGAATCCGCTTTGCGGAGTGAGGCCAAGAGCGCCTCTTTGCTGCAGAGGCGGGCGATGGTGCCGACGACCCGTAGGTAGTCGTTGCTGAACGCCGCTGGAATGCCAGCGACAAACACGAGGTGGATGGGGTTAGCATCAGTTGAGATCGACGGGAACGGGATGCCTGCCGGGCTGACGCCCGCAGCCATGACTAGTGAGCCCACCGAGTTGGTGCGGCCGTGGGCGATCAGAATCCCGCACCCGTGGGCAGTGATCGGAGAGGCATCGCGTACCATCACAGCTTGACTAAATTCATCCCATTTCATCACGCGCAGATCTCCGCGCAGGAGTTCGAGTAGACTTTTCACCGCAGATCCAGGATCAGATGCGGAGAGGGAGAGGTCTATATGGGAACTTTTAAGAACTGTCGGGATAGAGATCATATGTTGGTGCCGCTCCACTTGAGTTTTTGGCGGAGCACCTCACTGAATGGGCGTTCCGGAAGCATGGCGAGGGGAAGCGACCTGGAACTTTTTTTCAAGCTGAGCGAGTCTCCAAGTGTCATGGCGCTCCAGCGTTGGGAATCCGCCGAGACAAACACGGTCTGGCCCTCTTTTGCCACGCCCACCTCGACCACGGATTGGTCACTAATCACCACGGAACGGTTGGTCAGAACATGGGGGCAGATCGGGGTGATGACGAAACTTCCCGAGTCCGGCATGAGAATCGGCCCTCCGGCCGAGAGCGAGTAGGCTGTCGACCCGGTTGGGGTAGCCACGACAAGGCCATCGGCGTTGTAATTAGTGAGAGGGATGCCATCGATTGCGACCCGGATTTGCACCAATTGTGAGCGCTCGCCCCGACTCACTACCACGTCGTTCAAGGCAAAAAGCGTCTCTGTTTCACCAGAGTCCTTGCGAAGCACCGCTTCGATAAGTGAACGATGGCTGATCCTGTAGTCCTTCGCAACGATGCTCTCAACCGCCCGGGGGATTTCATTCGATCCGAGGCATGTGAGGAAGCCAAGTGTGCCAATGTTGATGCCGAATACAGGGGGAATGCGGTCAGGAAGTTTCTGCGCCACCCGGAGGATCGTGCCATCCCCGCCCATGACAACGAGCAAGTCGCATGCTCCGGCAACGTCCGCCTCATCGAGTGTGGAAGATTCTCCGATGAGTGCCGCCGTGTGGCGCTCGAGGACATGCGGGATGTCATCGCCACGGAATTTGCCCAAGAGTTCACGGAGAACGGTGGCGGCGGCAGGCTTTTCCGAGTGGGCGATGACACCGATCATAAGCCCGAAGGAACGCGTTGGCGTGGAGTGCTGCTATGCGGCTGCATCATGGAATTATGCGAATTAGACAAATCCAAAGCTCGATTGCAATGCGCCATTGTGCCGGATTCACTTGAATGGAGTCGTGAGAGACGAAATATTCGGTCCCATGAGCGATGGACAAGGTTCGGCTGGAAATGTGATTGCGGCATTATGCAGTTTTCTGTGTCCGGGGTTGGGCCAGTTGGTGCAGGGGCGTATTCTGGCGGCGATGATCTTCTTTATTGGTGCCGGGATTGCTTGGATTTTCTTGATAGGCTGGGTGATTCACTTGTGGTCTTGTGTGAATGCCGCCTTATGGAAACCCAATGGGTAAGGGTTAGGATTCCATAAAACGCTGGGCGATCGGCATGCGCCGGCCCATGCCGAAAGCGCGGCTGGTCACCTTGAGTCCCGGAGCGGCTTGTTCGCGCTTGTACTCGTTCAGGTCCACGCGGCGGGCGACCCAGCGCACAGTTTCTGGGTCAAAACCCTTGGCTGCAATGGCGCGCACGCTGTGGTTTTCCTCAACATAAAGGCGGAGGATGTCATCGAGCACATCGTAAGGGGGGAGGGAGTCTTGATCAAGTTGACCAGGCTTGAGTTCCGCACTCGGGGCTTTATCGATTGTCCGGACTGGAATGCATGCGCTGGCCGAGTTCATGTGGCGGGCGAGTTGGTAGACGAGGGTTTTTGGAACATCTGAGATGACTGCGAGACCTCCGCACATGTCGCCATAGAGGGTGCAGTACCCGACGGCCAGTTCACTTTTGTTGCCAGTGGTGAGGAGGAGATACCCAAATTTGTTTGAGAGGGACATAAGGGTGAGGCCTCTCAAGCGGGCTTGCATATTTTCCTCTGTGGCATCCTCTGGGCGGTCGCCGAAGGTTGGGCGCATTTGTGCCTTGAATGTTTCGAAGCTGGCCGAGATTGGGATGTTCAAGCAGTCAATGCCGAGGTTTTGCGCAAGGGCGAGGGCATCCTCCACGCTATGGGAGGATGAGTAGGGCGAGGGCATGGCGACACCGGTGACTTTGTCTGCTCCAAGCGCCTCGACGGCTAGACAGGCAACCACAGCGCTATCGATGCCGCCGCTGAGGCCGAGTACCGCAGAATGGAAACCGCATTTCGCAGAGTAGTCGCGAAGACCCAGCACGAGGGCGAGTCGGAGGCTCTCGATGTCCGGAATTATCGGGGCAATGCCTGCTGAAGAAGCGACGGCCGAGGCCTCCTTGAAGGCCGGCAGACGGGCCGCTAGGGTTCCATCCGCAGCGATCGAGAGGGAATTTCCATCGAAGACGAGTTGGTCGTTTCCGCCAACTGCGTTGCAATAATGGAATGGGACGCCGAATTTAATGGCTTGGGCGCGAATCATCGCCTCGCGGCGGGCGGGTTTTCCGAGTTGGAAAGGAGAGGCGCTGAGGTTGAGTATCGCCTCTGCACCGGAGGCAACAAGTGAAGCAACAGGGTCTGTGGAGTAGTGGGGCCTTGCCAGGTAGTCTGGAGTCCATATGTCCTCACAAATTGTGATTCCAACAATCTGGCCGCGGATGTCCACAGGTTGCGGGGCCTCTCCGGGTTCGAAGTAGCGGGTCTCGTTAAAAACATCGTAGGTTGGCAGGAGCGTCTTGTTGACATGCCGCCGGGGGTGTCCAGCTTCAAGAATTGCAGCAGAGTTGAAAAAAGGACTTCCACCGGCCGCAGGATTAGAAGTGACGCAACCGACGATCCATGTTGCTGAGCCAACGGCCATATGGATTTCTTCCAGCGCCAACAGGCTCAGTGGAACGAAATCAGATTGGAAGAGGAGGTCTTGCGGCGGATAGCCGGTGAGGGTGAGTTCCGGGGTGAGAATAACATCCGCCCCGGCATTCTCAAGGCGTTGGCAGGCATCGATGATGCGGCGGGCGTTGCCTTTGAGATCGCCCACGGTGGAGTTGATTTGTGCGAGTCCGACTTGCATGCGACTTTTTCAAGATTAACGCGAAATCACGAATTGAACAGCCCGCACGGCATCCGTTTACCAGAACCCCCACTGTTTCGTCGCTATAATGTAAAGGCCCAGCCCAAGGTTGGTGAGTGCGTGCGCAATGATGCAGGCGGTGAGGTTCTTGGTGCGCACAGCGAGGGTGTTGTAGGCAATTCCGCAGAGGAATGCCGCCGGCCAGTCGGCCGTGTCATGCACCAGCATGAAACACACTGCCACTACTAGAAAGGAGCCCCATTGGAATGTGCCGAATGCCACATTGGTGAAATCCTCACGAATGATCACACGCATTAGAAATCCCCTCCAAAATATCTCCTCGACCAAAGGAACAACCACCACAAGACGGAGAAATCGAGCGACTATTGTGAACCAATAGAGGGTAGGGGACGAGCTGAATACATTGGGATCGAATCCAGCAAGACGGGGTTCCGCAAAGCCGAGAGACTGTGGGGCGATCCAGATGCCAAGCACCATGATGCCGGCTAGGATGGCGAGTCCCATGCCTCGAGGATTTCCAATGGCATATTGGCGACGGTAAAAAAACAACAGCGCACCACAGAGGAAGGTCTGCAGGGGATAGATCCAGTATTCGGGATTTTTAACCCAGAGCGATTCAGTAGGGATCGTCTGAATCGCTGAAATAAGCATGAGCCCCGCGATGAAAACTGAAAAGGGCAGGACATGGGCGGCCATGGGTGAGCGCAGAAAGAATCCCAACATCAGTATCCGCTTACTTTGGCCCAGGGATTTTTGCAAGGAGCATCCGGGTAAGCCGAGGAGCAGTGATCACATGCAGAGGTTGATTGTTGCCGGTTGATGGTCTCAAGTAGCGGACTTAGCCAATCCCAAACCAATATGCTTGGACAACCGACACGCCGAGGAGCGCGCAGAAGCGTTGCCATTAGCCAATTTATGAAGCGGCGCCGTCTTTTGATTATTTTGGTGCTGTTGCTGTTGGTGGCCAGTTCTTCTTTTGGTGCACTTTGGGTTTACCGGAAGTTCAAGGCGCACCAGAGCGCGTCCCTCACCGAGATGGCGGCTTCATACTTGAAGGATCGCAAGCCCAGCGAAGCGCGGATGGCCCTTGAGACGGCGCTTCGTCTCCAGCCAGCAAATGCTCATGCCTTGCGACTGCTGGCCAAGCTGCAAGTGGTGTCTGGTGAGAACGCTGTGGCTCTCGGAACATGGGGGCGCTTGGCCGGGGCCGGAGGAATGACTGTTGAGGATTTATCAATCTATGCACAATCCGCCGCCAGTGCCGGCGAGTGGGCGTTGGCTGAGCGTTTGGCGGATGCGGCGGCGCGTGGTGGAAACTCGGTATTGCGCCACATGCTCCGTGCGGAACTTGAGGGGAGGAAAAACAATCCCGTGGCAATGGAGGGCGAGTTACGTGCGGCGGTAGAGGCTGACAAGAGTGGAAATGCAAAGGCGGTTCTTGCGCGTTTTTTATTGCAACGCCCCATGACTGCCGATTCCGCCTCCGAATTGCGGGGCTTGTTAAAGGAGTTGTCCAAGCGAAAAGACGTTACTGGCGCCGAGGCTCTTGCCAACGGGCTTACTCGGGGATTGGTACCCCTTGAGGAATTCGCTCATTGGATCGCCGGATTGAGGAACCATCCAGGGACGACCCCAAATTTTCTTTTGGTGGCAGATGCTGCTGAAATGCAATTTGCTCCCACTGCTAAGGATAAAATCGTGGCTTCCGTGGTTGCTCGCCTTCAAGGACGACCATTGGATGAGAGGGTTGCTGGACTTCAGTGGTTGGTGCGGTTTGGCGAACCAGCGAAGGGAGTCGGCTTGATCGGGCGCGATGAGGCACTCCAGAGGCGGGAGTTGCTGATGTCTTGGATTGATGCCCAGTCGGTGGCGCAAAATTGGCCTGCTGTGCTCGATGCCCTTTCCCAGCCTGAGGTTCCTTTGCCTCTGCATTTTCTGAATCTCTACAGAGGGCGCACCCTCAAAGCGATGGGTCGGGATAAAGAAGGAATGCTGGAACTTCAAGAAGCTTACCGCACAGCAATGAAGAATCCGGAGGAGTTTCGCCAGGCTCTGGCGTATTTGAATGTCGCTGGGGAGGATGCATTATTTGAACAAGGGTTTTCCAAATTGTTGTCTGAGGAGGCAACGGCCACAGAGTCCTTCCGCGCTCTGTTGCCCTCTTTCAGCGTGCGTCAGGATTCCGCCCACCTGATCAAGGCTTACCAGATTGCCAAGGAAGTTTCCCCTTCATTGGCCTCCGATCTGTCGCTTCAAAATGATATGGATTATCTTTCGTTGGTGCTTGGTCGTCCGGTGGATGCGGCGGTTGTAGCGCTTCGTTCTGAAGGGAACCCAAGGGATTTCGCTCTTCGGTCCACTCAGGGTTTGATGCTGTTGCTTGCGGGACGACCCCAGGAGGCGTTGGCTTGCCTGGATGCCTGTGAACCCGATGTGCATGTTGCAAACCTGCCGCCCCATCAGAAGTTGGTGGTGGCATTGACTCTTGCCGCAAACGGACGCGCGAGCGAGGCAAACAGTGTCATAGCGCTTGTGCCACCATTTGCGATGTCCCGTCAAGAGGTGGAGTTGATCAGGAGGTATTTTCCTCAGAATTCCCCTCTACAAATGCCTCCCGCGGAAAAGGGCATAAATTAACCATCGGAAAACCACACAGACCGGGTAATTCGTCTACACAACACATGGGTTCTTCACACCATAAGCATTCAGGCAACCCACTGACTCCTGTGATCGCCGGGGTTTTCCTCACTATCGGGTTCGGTCCGCTTTTAGCCGCATTTTTTTTCAATCTTTGGAAGTTCGACACCTACCAGTTTTTCCCAATGGCGCTGGCGGGCGCGGGTTTGCTTTTCTGGCGTAGCCTCAATGAGGTTGAGCGACCGCTGGGCTATGGTTCCGGTTGGTTGACGTTTCCGTTGTCTCTGTTGTTTCTGACGATGTTGGCAACTGCGGCGGCGATGTGGTCGCCTTGGCTGGGAGCAGCGGCGTTTTTTCTGTCGCTTGCAACGGGGGCCTGGTGGCTAGGAGGTTGGCCGCTGTGGAAAGCAGTTTTTCCGGCCTGGCTGCTACTTCTCACTATACTGCCGCCTCCATTGAAGTTTGATGCGCGTTTTGCTCTCTTGCTTCAGGAGTGGGCCACCACCGGGAGTAGTCGCGTGTTGGGTATTCTTGGAATCCCTCATTTTCTGACTGGACTGATTATTGAAATTCCAGGCCAGCGGTTGCTGGTCGAGGAGGCGTGCAGCGGCATCAACTCCGTTTTGTTCATGACCTCCGCTTGCGTGTTCTACGCGATGTGGCAGAGGCGCTCACTGCTGTTTCTAGGGGTTCTGTATACGAGCACGATTTGTTGTGTGCTGTTCGGCAACTTGGGGCGGATCACTTCTGGTGCCTGGCTGCTTTTTTACTACCAGATCGATCTTTTTCATGGGTGGAAACATGAGGCGCTGGGGCTTGTGCTGACTGGAGTGTACTTAGGGTCTATTGTTGCCATGGATGCACTGCTCGCCGCCCTAACAACAATTCATAAGCATCGCCACCACAGCTTGGACCCAAACGCCGACAAGACTCCGATCCTCGACGGTGTTTTTTTTGAAGGTTCAGTAAAGTTTATTGCTGTGTTGCTTGTTCTTCTCGGAGGGGTGCAGTTCCTCCGCGGTTGGCAATTTTACTCCGGCAGGGATGCGGCACAAATAGTCAACCCGGACTGGATGGATGGCTCCGCGAAGTTTTCAATGGCTCAGGAATTTGACGGCTGGAGATTGGTCTCTGAGCCGAAGCCTGTGCCAAAGCGTGCGGCTTTTGAGGATGGGGTTTACTCGCATATCTGGAAATACGCCAAAGGCGGAATGATTGTAACCGTGTCATTGGATTATCCATTTTTCCACTACCATGATGTCACGGTTTGTTACCGCGGGGCAGGCTGGCAGATTCGAGATAAAAAGATCGAGCGTGCATCTACGACTAACGGGTTGGTTCCCTGCATGCTTGTTGCCATGGAGAAAGAAGGCGGCATCAATGCAGATCTTTTTGTCAGTACAATCAACGAGACTGGAGTGTGGTTGGAGGAACCGGGTGGAGGATCACCCTTTGGAGAAAAAGGAGTTCCCTTGGCAGAGGGGAGCTTATTTGAGCGCTTGAGTCATCGTTTCCGCCAGTTGCCCAACTCTACTGATGCGCTTGATCAAGGCATGAATTACCGGATCCAGCTTCTTGCGGCAGCGCGCGGAGGGCTTTCACTTGCACAACGACGCGATGTGCAAAAGTTTTTTGAAACTGCTCGAATGCATCTTGCTGGCCAGTTTGTGGATGTGCGTCCGGTTGCCGCATCCACGCCAGACGCAACACGACAGGCTGTACAAGAGGCGATCAATTCAATTCAGCAAGGGGTCGAGAATGCTCCCGATGCCACTGAGCGGGCAATTCAACAAGCAATCAAAGCTGCCGAGGATGGTAGCGAGTCTTTTCCCAGTGCTACTGATAAGGCGGTTCAACAAGCCATTCGTGCGCTCAAAGAATCCCCCGTAGAAACTGTGGATGCCACCAAAAGGGTGATTTTGGAGGCTATTAAAGATGCAGAAGTTCAAGACAAGAGCAACCAATCCAGAAGCGATTTGTGAATTGAGGGGGCATATTTCAAGCAAACTAGTTCAAACTTCCGCTTTAAAATATCATGGCGAATTGTTGCTATGGCGCCACCGTTAATTCCTAGTTCAATCTAGAGCGACGCGAACGAGTGAATTTAAGATAAAGTGCTGCTGCAAGCAGCCCCACTAAGGATGCTGCAATTTGAGCAGGTTCTGGAACAGCGGAAGAGGCAAGTCCACCAACCGGAGTGAATGATCCTGCAGGAACATATGAGGAACCATTGTAGTTCTCCATGGTGGTAGCGCTTCCGTCAGGATTATAAGTCAGATCGGAGTTGGGAACGAGCTTCAGTTGGATGCCACTGTTGCTGTTATTTCCATTTGCCCATACACGGATAAAAAACTCTTGAGGCAATGCAGTGATGTTCGGATCTGGATTGAAGGATCCAAGACTTAAGAGTAATGTGCTAAATGATTGTCGGTCAACCGGAAGAAGCCTTGTGTCCAATGTGGATGTTGCAATTGCGGAGGCATATATCGGCGAGGGGTTGGCTGCGATAGTGCCGTTAAACCATGCCGCGCCGGTTATTCCGCTTCCATCAACAGGTGTTTGTTGTCTGAGGGATGCTGACACTTGTAGATAAAAGTCCGTGAGGGTGACGGGCGTGGCTGATTGAAGACGAAATTGATAATCTTTAATCGTTCCCCAACTGCTCACAGTCTGGTTAGCCGCGTTCCAAACCGAGCCATAAATATTCGTGTTCGCACCGGTTCCTCCGGAGTCGGTGTTGATGTAAATAAGCGCGCCTGAAGCAGGGACGGAAATGCATAAAACAGCAAAAATCCATGTTATTGCAGTGGCTCGGACGCGAGTGGGCATTGACTTAAATTAAAAATAAACACTTACGGGGGGAGGGGGGGGCAATCAAAAAAAGCTCATTTAAACACCTCCCAACTATTTTTTCGCCTTGAGTCAAAGCTTTAAGTGAAACTGTATCTTGCCGCAAAATCTCCCGTGCAAATCACCCCGCGTTTCGGTTAACTTGAAATCGATGTCCGACGAGATTCTTCCCGACCTGCAGGCATGTCTTCTATGCGAGGACGTGCGCCAGGAGGCGAGCGGGCAGCAGACGCTTGTGGGAGTGATCGGCGCGATTCCGGCGCCGGTATTTCCCTTGGGATTTTTCAAATTGTGCCTCTGGTCGCGCTGGTGCGGGGGGATAGGGACGTTTGCCCAGCGCTCCGCGATTCTCACTCCAGAGGACGACACCCCGATAGCTGAGAGCGAGGTTGAGTTCCGTCTGCCTGCACTTGATGCCCATGCTACCAATGTCCACGTCTTTGGTGGACTGCAATTCCAGCATCCTGGCATTTACACCATCGAGGTCAAGGTGGACGGAGAATTGCGCCTGAGAATCCCCTTGCCGCTGGTGAAACTCGGCGAGGGAATGCCTAGTGCTTGAGTCAAGGGCATGAGAGCCTGTGCGTGCGGCAACTCCCCCCCCAAACCCTATGGCCACACTTAATCCCCCCTCCCATGCCTCTGTGGGCTGAGAAAGGAATGTTTTAACACTAAATGCAGCTGTTCGTATTCCTGAATAAAGAAAAACGCGCCCTGCCGAAGCAGGACGCGTTTATAGGGGAGGGAAACTGGTTGTTTCCAGTCAGCTGGATTAGCGGGCGTAGAGTTCGACGACGAGTTGTTCGTTGACGATGGGGTTGATCTCTTCGCGTGTTGGGATGCGGACAACGTTGCCGGTAAGATTGTCCTTATCGACGAGTAGCCAGTCGGGAATAGTGACGATTTGAGTCAACTCGACTCCGCGTTGGGCTAGGCGCTTGGACTTTTCTCCCGTCTTGATGGCAATGACATCCCCTGGTTTTAGATTCATTGAGGAGACGTTGCTCTTGCGACCATTAACGGTCACATGGCCGTGTGAAACCATTTGGCGTGCACCACGGAGGGTCTTGGAGAATCCCATCTTTTGCACAACATTATCCAAGCGGGTCTCAAGGAGCTGAAGGAGGATCTCGCCTGTTACTCCACGGCGTCTGCTGGCAATCTCGAAGTAGCGGCGAAATTGGCGCTCAAGCACGCCGTACTGGTGGCGAAGCTTTTGCTTTTCAGCAAGAGCGATAGCATAATCGCTCTGCTTGCGGCGCGTCCCTTTAGGGCCGTGCATGCCTGGCGGGTAGTTTTTGTTCTCGAAAGCTTTTACTGAGCCGCCGAGGAAGGTGTTGTACCGGCGACTGATCTTGGTTTTTGGTCCTGTGTAACGTGCCATGTGGAAGTTTTAAGTGTTAAGAATTAAGATATAAGTTTCTTGGAGCGAGGTCTCGCAGGAAGTTTAATTTTTAGGTTTTTGCAAATTAAGAATTAGAACTCCCTTAAATGGATCAGACGCGGCGTTGTTTTGGCGGGCGGCAGCCGTTGTGGGGGATGGGTGTCACGTCGCTGATAGAGGAGACTTCAAGACCGATGGCTTGCATGGCGCGGACTGAGGATTCGCGTCCGGATCCCGGGCCTTTCACGCGCACTTCGACTTCCTTGAGGCCGTGTCCCATGGCTTGGCGGCAAGCGTCTTGAGCGACCATCTGGGCGGCATAAGCAGTGCTTTTGCGGGAACCTTTGAATCCGCACTTTCCGGCGCTGGACCACCCGATTACCGCGCCACGGAGGTCGGTGATACTGACGATAGTGTTGTTGAATGTGGCTTGGACGTGGGCAATTCCTTGGGTGATGCCTTTGCTGCCTTTGGCCTTGACGACCTTGATCGGTTCAATGGTGTCATCCAATGAGATGCTGACAGGGGCAGCTGCTACGGCGGGTTTCCCGGCATCGGCTGACTTTTTGGTCTTCGGTGCCTTTGGCTTTGGAGCCTTCTTTGCGGGAGCCTCTGCTGCGGCATCAGGTGCCTTAGCGGCAGGAGTCGGAGCTGCTTCGGCTTTTGGCTCCTCGGGTGGTGTGGTGTTCTCTTCGCTCATACGTTAACGGGTTTGCTTGATATTAAACTTTTCCAGACTTGGCGTCTTTGTTGCGTTGCACGCCGACTGTTTTGCGTGGCCCTTTGCGTGTGCGGGCATTTGTGCCAGTGCGCTGGCCGCGCACGGGGAGTCCACGGCGGTGGCGGATGCCGCGGTAGCAATTGATAGCTTGAAGTCGTTTGAGGTTACCTTGGACTTCACGGCGCAAGTCGCCTTCGATCGGAATCTGGTTGGCGTTTATGGCATGAATGATCGCGTTCAATTGCTCTGGCGAGAGGTCCTTTGCACGGGTATCAGGGTTGATATTGGCTTGCTCGAGGACCTTTATTGTATTGCTAGGTCCCATGCCGTAAATATAGGGCAAGGAGGCTTCGATGCGTTTGTCTCCGGGGATGTCGACTCCAAGTAGGCGTGGCATAATATGGTATGTAGTATCGGGAATCAGCCGTGTGAGGCTCAGCCCTGTTTTTGTTTGTGGCGCGGGTTTTTGCAAACGACGCGGATGACGTTTTGGCGGCGCACGATCTTGCACGCTTCGCACAATCTTTTGACTGAGGCTCGGACTTTCATTGGTTGTTTATTGGTTGTGGTATGTTCGAATTGTCTTCGTGTCTCGCGGTAATGCGGCCCTTTGTCAGATCGAAGGGCGACATTTCCAGCATGACCCGGTCACCTGAGGTGAAGCGAATGAGTGAGAGACGCAATTCCCCGGAGATATTGGCAAGGACACGTTGACCGCTCTCCAATTCAACACGGAACAGGGAGTTTGGCAGT
>CALAPX010000026.1 GCA_937888355.1 uncultured Spartobacteria bacterium | reverse complement strand
TGGACAAACGGGAGATGAACTCCTACCTATTAGCACGCATGAGCAGTCCAATTCTTGATGTACGCGATGTCGCACGCCTGGCACGCATAGAACTCACAGACGTCGAGGCAGCCACTTTCCAGTCACAACTGGGCCGGGTGCTGGAATACGTCGAGCAACTTAATGCACTTGATGTCTCGTCAGTAGAACCGACGGCGCATGCGAATCCAGTATTCAACGTTCTTCGCGCCGACGAGCCCAAGCCTGGCTTGGATCGCACATCCGCACTCGCCAACGCCCCCCACGCCGCAAACAACCTTGTGATCGTCACTAAAGTGATCGAATAACCATGAGCAATCCCACCGACTTAACGATCTCCAGTCTGCAAGAGGGATACCGCTGTGGCGCTTTCACTCCAGTGGATGTGCTTCGAGCACTCGAGGAACGCATCAGTGCTGTTGATCCAATTGTGGGAGCGTATCTCTCCCGTGATTTCGACACGGCGGTTGCTGCCGCTGAAAAAGCCGACATCACCCTGCCTCTCGGCGGGGTGCCAATCGGCATCAAGGACGCCATCAACGTCCAGGGCGAATCCTGTACCTGCGCCTCGCGCATGCTAGAAGGCTTCCGCTCGCCGTATGATGCCACGGTCATCTCCCGCCTTCGTTCGGCTGGAGCTATCCCATTTGGGCGCATGAATATGGATGAATTCGCCATGGGATCTTCAACGGAAAATTCCGCATGGCAAAAAACACGAAACCCCTGGGATCCCGCACGTATCCCGGGCGGTTCAAGTGGCGGATCCGCCGCCGCTGTGGCCGCACGTGAGGCATTTGCAACACTCGGTAGCGATACCGGCGGCTCAATCCGTCAACCCGCCTCACTGTGCGGCGTCGTTGGACTGAAGCCCAGCTATGGCCGCGTTTCCCGCTATGGCCTCGTTGCTTTTGCCTCGTCACTCGACCAGATCGGCCCAATTGCACGCAGCACGCGGGATTGCGCGAGCATTATGAATGTAATTGCAGGCAAAGACGCCCGCGATTCAACCTCCCTTGACCTTCCTTCGGAAGATTTTAGCGCTCGTCTAGGGGGTGATTTAAAAGGCGTCAAACTCGGCATCCCCAAAGAATATTTCGTCGATGGCATGGACAAGAGGGTTCGTGAATGCGTCGAGAATGCGATCCGCCAATGCGAGCATCTCGGTGCCGAGCTTGTGGAGATCTCATTGCCGCACACCTCGTACGCTGTCGGCGTGTATTACATCATCGCCACGGCTGAAGCCTCGGCGAATCTCGCGCGCTTTGATGGCGTGCGTTACGGTCACCGTGCCAAGGACCCCAAGGATCTATTAGATCACTATATGCGAAGCCGTGAAGAGGGCTTTGGCAGCGAGGTCAAGCGCCGTATCATTCTAGGCACCTATGTTCTCTCGAGCGGCTACTACGATGCTTACTACGTGAAAGCCCAAAAGGTTCGCACACTTATCCGCCGTGATTTCACAGATGCATTTGAAAAAGTCGATGCCATCGTGTGCCCAACATCACCGGATCCTGCTTTCAAGATTGGCGAGCGGATTGACGACCCCTTGCGCATGTACCTGGCGGATATTTTCACTATCGCCACGAACCTCGCTGGCATATGTGGGATCAGTGTGCCTTGCGGGCTTGTGGAGGACGAAGGCACGAGCCTTCCGGTTGGCCTCCAATTTCTTGGTAAGCCTCTCGACGAGGCTCGCCTGCTTGGTATTGCCGATGCCTTTGAGCGTGAGGGTTCCGGCGATATCCTGACCCGCTCGGGCCTCCCGGCCTAGTCAATTCCCTAATACAAACCCAGCCCATGCAGCGGCTGCTCCAAGCAAGATGGGGAGGATCAGATTTGAGAGAAATGCCAGCCAGCATCCTCTTCGCAACGCGCTCTGCAGGTCGAATGCCCAGGTAGAAAATGTGGTAAACGCGCCGCAAAATCCGGCACCAAAAGCAACTACCAAAAGCGCGGGAAGGGTGCCCGACAACCCAAGGCCAGTAACAAGGCCCAGAATAAACGAGCCCACCACATTCACCAAAAGCGTTCCCGCAGGAAAAGACCTCTCCGAAGGGAGCGAGTGGTTGCGAGTCTTAATATGGACGTATCCACCCAAGTGGTAGCGGGAGAGCGAGCCCGCAGCCCCAAGCAAGGCGATGACTATTAATTCAGTCATGGGCGATCCATGTTATCATTTTTCCGCCCGCGAATGCAGCCGCAAGACCCGCCACGATGGTTGCGGATACATAAAGCACTGCCTCTGCGAGTGCGCCCGATTTTTGAAGAAAAACAACCCCGAGCGTGATGCTCGAAAACGTAGTGAATGAACCGCAAAATCCAATTCCAACAAACAATCGAGCCCACTTCCTAGCGGCTTCCTTCTGTGCCGCCCAAGCAAGAACAAGCCCAAGAATAAATGCTCCAATAAGATTGATGACGAATGTAACGTATTGGATACGGAAGTTCTCTATTGATACGGGAAACTGCAGGACATCCATTGCATGCCTGGCAAGAGATCCAAGAGACCCTCCTGTGGCGACCCAAAGCGATTCATGGAATCGCCTCATTTTCGAGTCGTTTTGCGTCATGGATGGCGACGTTAGAAATCTCCTGCCCTGTGGTCAACCCGATCGCGCCTTCAGTATCCTTCTGAAAAAGTAATAGTTGATTGATTCGAGATTCATTTGTGAAATTGTCAGAATCCCCCATGTCATTTCGATTCCTCACATTTAACATCCAGAATGGCCAACCTTGGAGCGACGAACCCACCAAACCAGTAGTGGACTTGGAGGGCGTGTGTGAATTTCTGGCATCACAAGACGCAGACATTATTTGCCTACAGGAAGTTGAGCGCGGCTTTGACGGCGGCCTGCAACTGGAACCCCCTCCGCATTACGGGATGTTGCGCTCGTTGTTGCCAAACTATGATTCAGTCTTTGGGTATCCGATGCGGAATGAATTAGAGATCCCTTTTGGGTTGGGATTGGCGATTTTTTCCCGCACAACGTTGACGGGTTTCGCCCGAACCGATTTGCCTGCAGCCCCTATTACATTCGAATTTGAAGGTAAAACCCGAAACGCATCGCGCCGTTTGCTGATTTCGGCAAAAACCATGATTGAAGGGTCGCCCATTAACATTTTGAACACGCACTTACAGGCGTTTTTCATGATTAAATCTTCCAGCAACGAACACCTGGACCAGCGGAATTTGGTGGAGCTCAAGTTGAGGGAACAAGCGGGCGCCTCGATTCTAGCCGGCGACATGAACTCCGCTCCCGCTGAAACGTTGGTTGAGCAATTTCAAAGGGCAGGTTTTGAGTCCGTTCAAACAACTGAGCCCACATGGAGGCGCATGCCTTATGTGGTAGATCACATTTTCCACAATGCCCAAATTCGCTGCCTCGACAGGCAGGTCGTTCCAACTACCACCTCCGACCATCATGCGCTGGTCGCGGACTTTGAGTTTGCAGAGGCTTAAGAAGCCTCAGCCCTTCGAGTCTTCGACAAATTCCCGGACGGCACGACAAATCTCTGCAGCGACATCGGCGCGGGGCTTGGCAAATTTCGGTCGAAACCAAGGGAAAAGCCCGATCAAATCGTGAAGAACAAGGATGTTTCCATCGCATCTATCGCCGCTCCCGATTCCAATAGTCGGACAGGAGAGAGTTGCGCTGATGGCTTCGGCAATCGGTGGATGAACCAACTCAAGCACGATTGCGCCCACCCCGGCCTTATCAAGGGCAACGGCATCCGCCAGCAGGCGATCCGCCTCCGGGGCGTTCCTGCCCTTGATGTGGTAGCCTCCTTCTTGGACTACTTGCTGGGGAAGCATGCCGAGATGTCCAATGACCGGAATGCCGTCTGAAAGAATCGCCTTAATCGCAGGAAGAAGGTCGCAGCCCCCTTCAATTTTAACGGCATCGGCTCCAGAGCTGCACAACTGGCGGGCATTTTCGAGGGCTGTGGCCGGCGACACGCAGCTCCCCGCCGGCATATCGGAAATAACCGGTGTGTATTTTGCACCCAAAGCGACCGCCTTTGTATGGTGGATCATATCGGCCATGGTCACCTGCGTGGTATCGGGATGGCCGAGGACAACCATTCCCAATGAGTCGCCAACGAGCAGAAAATCCAAACCGCATCCATCGAGCAGGCGTGCTGTCGGATAATCGTAAGCAGTGAGCGTGGCAAGACGACGGCCATCCAGTTTTAACTCGCGAAATGAGGAGATTGGCGGTTTGACGGAGCTCATCAGTTGGAGAACGTCGACACAGCCCGGGCCACGCTGGATGACGGAAGGCTTTTCAAGAGGTCTTCGATGCATGCCTTCGAACCCGGAAGCATTCGCCTGGGACAAATATCACTCAATGGCTTTAACACAAAGCTGCGAGAGGCAATACGAGGATGTGGCAGCTCGAGTTCAGGAAGATGCAGCACAAGATTATCAAAAAACAACAGGTCGAGGTCGATGGTTCTTGGTTCATGGTATCCATGACTGCGTGGGCGGCCGAGACATTCTTCGATCTCCTGAAGCTTCATCAGAAAATCGAGCGGCGGAAGCGTTGTAGATAGTTCGATGGCGGCGTTAAGAAATGCCGGAGAGCCAGGAAGACAATCTTCGGCAGCGGTCTCGTAGATACGTGAACAAAGGAAGGGGGCCCCCTCGAGATGCAACGCACGAAGATGGGTGCGGGCAAGTTGCAGGCACTGAAGACGGTCTTCAAGATTCGACCCCAGCGCGATACCAGCCCTCATTTCAGGCCTAGGACGTCCTGCATATCATAGAGGCCAGGACGCTGACAGGTGGCCCAACAGGCCGCACGGAGAGCACCTTTCGCAAAGGTGTCGCGGCTTGATGCCTTGTGTGTAAGTTCCACACGCTCACCGACATTTGCAAAGACAACTGTGTGATCCCCAACCACATCCCCCCCGCGAATCGCATGCATGCCAATCTCACGAGCCGTTCGCTCTCCAACCATTCCCTCACGGCCATGCATCACGTCCCTCGCATAATCAAGATCACGGACTTCAGCGAGAATCTCTGCCAAGCGGCGGGCAGTGCCACTCGGCGAATCCTTCTTGAGCCGGTGGTGCATCTCGATGACTTCAAGGTCGAAATCCGGTCCAAGGATTTCCGCCGCCTTGCGGGTCAGCCAGAACAGGGTATTCACGCCCACGCTGAAATTCGGGGCGAAAACAATCGGGATTGTTTTTGCGCACGCTGCAATGTGACCACGCGCTTCATCATCATGGCCGGTAGTGCCAATAATGAGCGCCTTCCCAGTAATAGCGCACATGTCAGCAATACCTGCCGTTGATGTTGCATGGGAAAAATCCACCACAGCATCACACCCCCCAAGCATCGACTGAAGGTCGTCTCCGACATCTGTGGCAGCTGCAAGCGAGACAGAAGGATCCGCCTCTATGCACGATAGAAGAGCTTGTCCCATGCGCCCGCGGGATCCGTTGATCAGCACTCGAGTGCTCATATGCCCACAGCTGTCAGGGTTTCGCCGAATCGCATGGCATTGGTGGATGACATCTCGCATAGAGGCAACCTCACCTCTGCTGTAGTCTTGCCCAAGCGGGCGAGTGCAAATTTTACCGGAACTGGATTAGGCTCAATGAAGAGATCTTTGAAAAGCGGGTAGTATTTACGGTGGATCTGCAAAGCCGCGGCGGAATTTCCTTCCGCTTGATGTCGGACCAGCATGGAGACTTCTGCGGGGATCAAATTCGATGCCACGCTGACCACCCCAACCGCCCCGACCGACATAAAGGGAAGCGTGAGAGAATCATCACCAGAGAGAATTTCAAAGGTGTCCGGCAAGGCTCCTCGCAGTTGGTTGACACGTTCCACAGAGCCACCAGCCTCCTTGATAGCCATGATATTGGGGTAATCACGAGCCAGACGCGCCACTGTTTCGATACCGATTTCGATGCCGCAGCGACCAGGAATACTGTAGAGGACAATAGGAATTTTGACCGCTTTCGCGACGGCTGAAAAGTGCTGGTAGAGCCCCTCTTGGCTGGGCTTATTGTAATATGGGGCGACTAGAAGCGCGGCATCCGCTCCGATTTTTTCAGCGGAGACCGTTAAGTCCACTGCCTCAGTGGTTGAGTTGGAGCCCGTCCCAGCAATTACCAGACTACGCTTTTCGGATGCCTGAACAGCAATTTCGATCACCTTGAGATGCTCCTTATGATCGAGCGTAGGAGATTCACCGGTTGTCCCGACAGGAACGATTCCGGATATCCCTCCTTGAATTTGATGTTGAATAAGTCGGCGAAATGCTGGTTCGTCGAATTGGCCGTCACGGAAGGGGGTGACGAGCGCCGTGTGTGCTCCTGCGAATGTCATATTGCAAACACGTTTACAGGGAAATGACGCCCTCGAAAACAAAATCTGCAGGGCCGGTTAGGTGAGCGACGGCAAATCCCCCTTCGGCATCGAACTCAAAATCGACTCTCATGGTGTCACCTCCGCGCACAGTGACAAGAATAGGAGACCGGACGCCAGCGGCGACGGCGTGCATAAGGGCCGCCGCGCACACTCCCGTCCCGCACGCCAAGGTCTCGTCCTCAACGCCTCGCTCGAAAGTGCGCAGGACGAGTCTTCCAGGCTCAACAACCCTTGCAAAATTCGCATTTGTTCCCTTCGGTGAAAATGCCGTGTGGTGACGGACAGCGGATCCAATTTTTCGGATATCGATCTCCTCCTCATCTTCAACAAATGCCACGGCATGAGGCACACCTGTGTTGATCGAGTGTATGTCCATATTCTTTCCGCTGATCGAGAGCGTTTGCGGTTGGCGATGATCGGTCGGCCTGCCCATATTGAGTCTCACCAAATCTCCCTCTAGAGAGGCGGTGATGATCCCGGCCTGCGTTTCAAAGCGGACCGATAAAGAATCGCCCAGCATGAGTCTCGCGGCGAAACGGGCGAAGCACCGGGCCCCATTACCGCACATTTCGGCCTCGCCTCCGTCGCTATTGTAATAGCGCATGCGAAAATCGGCATCTCCCTGCGCCGGTTCGAGTGACAGGAACCCATCCGCACCGACCCCACGGTGGCGATCACATAGGCGTTGAATAGTCCCGCGATCGAGTTGCCAGGCGAGGGAACGGTTATCAATAACAACAAAGTCATTTCCTGCGCCGTTCATTTTGGTGAATTGGAGTTGCATGGTTCAGTGACAGCCTAAAACGGGAATCCCGCATTCTGCAATCCGGGGTTACTTGGTGGTCATTTTGAATACCCCATCCCAGTCCGGTAACGGCGGACTCTCTTTCAATACCTGGCAACGGCTGAGCATGACATTTGATGGCGTGGTGGGAGAATCTGGGTTCTTTTCGGGGCGGTTTGTCTCCAAGGCGGCGGATTCGTGGAAGCAGGCCATGGCTGCAACCCACTCCCTCGCCATGTAGAGCTGCATGCCCTTGGCGTAAATTTCTAGGCACCGGCTTGTTTCATGGCTCAAATCCGCCGCCAAGCAGACGATTTCGTGAATCTCCACAGGATCACGCCGGCCTTTGACGATGATTTTATCGAGATAGCGGAAGACGCACTCTCCGCCGGCGGCCACGGCAGCACGCATCGTTTCGCCTGTAACCATGGTGTAGGCACCGTAGCTCTTCGATCCGCTCTCGCACCGCGCAGCGAGATTCACCGTATCGCCCATCATGGTGTAGTTGAAACGTTTTTCTGATCCCATATTGCCAACTGTTGCACACCCCGAATTCAACCCGATGCGCATCTGCATACTGGAGACAATGGGCGGCCATTTGTCCCCTTCCGTCGCCCATTTTTCTCGCAGTTGGATGAGGCGCTTGTGAAGAAGTTGGGTTGCAATGCAGGCTTGGAGCGCATGGTTCTGAAGCGGGGCAGGCGCGTTGAAAATCCCGACAATTGCATCACCGATATATTTGTCCACATAGCAACCGGACCCCATGAGGATGTCGGTCATGGCAGTCAGGTATTCATTCATAAGCGCAACGAGTTGCTGCGGGGTGAGGATTTCCGAAAAGGCGGAAAAACTCTGCACATCCGAGAAGAAAGCGGTGATCTCGGCATCAACTCCACCCAAGTGGGGATCTTTTCCGCTTTCGATCATCTCATCGACCAAAGCTGGTGATAGGTAGGACCCGAACATCCCCTTGATCCGGTTTTTCTGGCGCTTTTCCCGAGAGACCTGAATCAAGGCTCCCACAAAGACACAGGAACCCGCCGAGAGGACTGGTGCCGCCAAGGGAATCAAAATACCTGCAACGTCAAATACATAAAATGCCCCGGCGATGTATATTCCCACAAGGAAGGCCCCCAAAACTTTTGCCTGTAAGCTAAACCGTGGCCGAACAATCGAAAACGAGGCCGCCACGAACCCAAGACTGAAAATTAATAGCAGATTGACCCAAACCGGCGAGCGGTGAAGAAACTTTCCTGAGACGATTGTTTGCAGCAGATTCCCATGAACACTCACCCGTGGAACAGGTTGAGCTCCGCTCAGAGGCATCACGCTCATGTCCTTAAGCAAAGGATCGACCGGACCGATCAGCACAATCGCATCTCGAAACTTCTCAAAAAAAGCTGCGGCCTCGACCTGTTGTTCTGCACTCCCCTTTTCCAAGGCCTGCGCATAGGCCAAAACCTCTACAAAACTCGCATGGCTATTCCCATCCGCCATCCAAGCACTAAACCAATTTGGCTCCACAAGTTGGCTCATCACAAGGGGCATCCTCGCCATCTCGGCACCATGCCTCCCACGCACTGTCAGTGTGTTTTTCCCGATCTCCACCGCTGAGCTGTCGAGCTCCCAATAGAGCAAGGCCAACTGGAGCGCCAGCGGGTAGTAGGTATGATGGTCGGCTTTCGCAAAGAACGGCAGAAAAGCCACCCCATCGCCAACTGCATCGATCAATCCTGCATGTCCCCACCCCGGCCCAATTATTGGGTAAGCAGGGAGTTCAGGGGGCCCAATTTGTGATTGCCCATGGCCCGCCTCGAAGACAAACGGGAAATATGACACATCGCCGAGAGGCCTGTTTTGAGAGGCGTAGGTTGCGGCAAGGACGACATTTTTATGGCGGCGGACTGCAAGCGCAAAACGCTTTGTTCCATCATCGATTTCTCCGGTGCCCGAAGTCGCACTTCCGTCATCGGAAAATACAAAATCCATCCCCGCCGCCTTGATGCCACCATGCTGGAAAAGCGCATCAATGACCATACCATGGAGTGCGCGGTTCCATGGGAAATTTCCGAGCTTCCCGATTGATAGGCTGTCCACATCGACATAGCATACCTTGACCGGCGCGGGCATCCCCCCCCGAAGGGCAAAGCGGGCCGAGCGCGTTTTCTCCTCCAAAAACGACACGAACCCATCAGGCCCCAGAAAGCGTTCGTATCCAGGAATGTGGAGCATGGTTAGTTGTGACAGGAGCGCCCAAACCGCGCAGGTCACGGCAAGGGCAGCTATGGAAACGAGTTGTCCGCGCATAAGAAGTTACAGCAGAGGGTGTCCTCTCCCGCGCCGCAACTCAAGGAAGTCTTCAAGGTGCCCCTTGGGCTGATTTTAAAAAAATCCTCTTGCCGCCGAGCAGAGGGAAAATACCTTCAGCCCATGTCCACAACAATCAGCCCGGTCGCTTACGATGCCAAAATCGAAGGCAACGTGATTTTCACCAAGGTTGATGCCGCCATCAACTGGATGCGGAGCAATTCTCTTTGGCCGATGCCAATGGGATTGGCCTGCTGCGCCATCGAACTCATGGCTGCCTCATCAGCACGCTTCGACATATCACGCTTTGGAGCTGAGGTTATGCGATTCTCTCCTCGCCAAGCAGACGTAATGATCGTCGCCGGCACCGTGACCTACAAAATGGCTCTAGTTGTCAAACGCATCTGGGACCAAATGCCTGAGCCAAAATGGTGCATCGCCATGGGGGCCTGCGCTTCATCGGGCGGCATGTATCGCAGTTACGCTGTGCTTCAAGGCATCGACCGCCTCATCCCCGTAGATGTTTACATCTCTGGTTGCCCTCCACGTCCAGAGGCATTGCTGGACGGCCTGATGAAACTTCAGAATAAAATTATGGGCGAACAAGCTCTGGCAGACCAGAAGCGGGAACTCTTTGAATCCATATGACCATTTCCGAACAATTATCGACCGCCTTTCCAAGTGCAGTATTGAAAACCCATTCGTTTCGAGACGAAACGACTATCACTATTCAAGCAGCCTCCCTTCGCGACATCTGTTTTCACCTGAAAGAGAAGTCAGCATTTAACTACCTCATCGACATTTCTTCCGTTGACCACTTCGGCGAGGAACCAAGGTTTGAGGTTGTGTACGAGCTTTATTCGATGGCCCATGGGATTCATCTGCGACTCAAGACGACAGTCAGCGAGGACGCCTGTGAGATCGCGACTGTTTCTGACCTCTGGCCCACTGCCGACTGGCATGAGCGCGAAGCTTACGACATGATGGGAATCCGGTTTTTGAAACATCCGGACTTGCGGCGCATTCTGATGTGGGAAGGATATCCATTCCACCCCCTGCGCAAAGACTTCCCGTTGGAAGGCAAGCATTCCGAGATGCCAGGTGTGGCATTTTCAGAACCGGCCCCGCTGGCGGGCGGCCCCTTTGTGACAGTCCCTACCGATGGCACGACTCAGGTGCGTGAGCCACGCGCGCGGCATGCAGGCGATCTGACCCGCCTTGAAAAAACCAGCTCCGAGCCTTGATTGCCGAGGAAAAGGCGCTGGCTGATCTCACAGCCATGCTGTCGGAGCAGAAGCGGATCGCCTTGGATACCGAGGCGGATAGCTTGCACTGCTATTTTGAGAAACTTTGCCTGATCCAAATCAGCGGGGGCGGGGATCACGTGTTGGTCGATCCACTGGCCAGCATCGACTTGCAACCTCTCTTCGACACTGTTTGTTCGCGCAGGCTCGTCTTGCATGGTGCGGATTACGACCTTCGGCTCCTTCGCCGCTCCGGCGCCTTCGAGCCAGTGGATTTGTTCGACACCATGATTGCCGCGCGCCTTGCGGGCAAATCCACTCTGGGCCTTGCCTCACTCGTGAAAGAGTACTTTGGTGTTGAGTTATCCAAGGCATCTCAAAAAGCCAACTGGGCGATCCGCCCACTGCCTCCGCAGATGGTGGAATACGCTCTGAACGATACTCGCTACCTCTTTGAGATCGCCGATACTCTGGAGGCTGATTTGCATCAGCTCGGACGTTGGGAATGGTTTGCGGAATCCCGCGATCGCATGATCGCATCGGCCCGCGAGGTCAAGGAGAGAGACGACTCGACCGTTTGGCGTATCAGCGGCTCATATGCTCTGACGCCACGCGCACAGGCGATTTTGCGTATCCTTTGGTTTTGGAGGGATTCAGAGGCGAGGGCCTGGGACCGGCCGCCATTTCATGTGATCGGAAACGAAGACATGCTCCGCGTGGCGCAACAAATGGCAAACGGAGGGGCATTTTCCACCCCGCGCATGAATGGAAGCCGCCGCAAAAGCTTCGAGGTCGTCGTGGCACTGGCAATGCAAATTCCGGAATCCGAGTGGCCAAAAATTGAAAAGACCAAGCGCAAAAAGATCACCAAAGAACAGACGCAGCGCCTTGAGGCTTTGAAAAAAACGCGCGATATAGTCGCGAAAGAGATTTCATTGGATCCCTCGATCATCGCTCCACGCGCGGCGATGGAGGCGACTGCCGCCGACCCGGATTGCCTAGCCCTCATGTCGTGGCAGCGACGATTGCTGGGGCTTGCCGAGGCTACTCCTGCGAAACCCAAGAATCCTTGATTCCCCCTATGCCTGAAAGGATCCCGGACATCATTGACCTTGCCTTGGCTGAGGATGTGGGCTTAGGCGATGTCACGGTGAAATTCTTCACCGATCCCACTGCATCGACGACCGCTCTCATTGTCGTTCGGCAGGCGGCATGTCTGGCCGGGGTCGATATTTCAGCTGAGGTTTTTCGGCGCGTGGATTCCTCTTTGGAGATTAATATTCTGCGCAGTAATGGCTCCATGCTGCAGAGTGGAGATGCTGTGCTTTCCGTTTTTGGTAACTCCGGATCTATTTTGACTGCAGAACGCACTGCGCTTAATTTTATCCAGCGTCTTTCCGGTACCGCCACCATGGCCGGCGCCTACGCCAAGGCCGTTTCCGGAACAGGGGTCAAAATCCTCGACACACGCAAAACAACACCCGGCATGAGGGCGCTCGAAAAAGAAGCCATTGCAGCCGGCGGGGCGACCAATCACCGGATGGGCCTGTACGATATGGTCATGGTTAAAGACAACCATTTGGCGCTCGGCCCCGGCATCAAGGATTTACAGGCTTCGATCACCCGTGCCCGCACCGAAAATCCACACCTTAAAATCGAAATCGAAGCCGACACTGTTGAGCAGGCTCTTGCTTTTTTCTTACTCCAAGGAGTCGATGTGCTTCTTCTCGACAACATGAGCCTCGCCGACCTGCGCAAGGTTGTTGCGGATCGACCCCACGGCATTACTCTTGAAGCCAGCGGTGGCGTTACCCTCGATACTGTGCGTGAAATTGCTGAAACAGGCGTGGATTTCATCTCCGTGGGAGCAATGACGCACTCCGCGCCAGCCATTGATTTCGGCCTCGACTTCAAGCGCGCGCGCTGAATCCGGCCTCCCGCCTAAAGAATCTTTTGCAACGTCAAACGCGTGCCGTCGGATTGAGGAACATATTCGACGTAGTCGAACACACTTTGGATAATATGAACCCCAAGGCCACCGGGGCGGACGTTTTCCAAATCCCGGCCTTTGATGAGGGAGGGGTCGCATGGCATTCCATAATCACGAAGTACAATCCTCAGGTTCTTGCTGGAATAATCGCACTCCATGCGCACCGGTTGCGACTCCCCACCCAGCGCGTGACGGATGATATTTGTGCACGCTTCATCTACCGCCAACACAATCGGCTCAGTGTGTGTACCAGCCGAAATCTCTGCCAGAAACTCTCTCAGCACCGACCTTACTCGGCCCAATTCGCCTGTGTTTCCCGGAAACTCGAGATGCATCTGTGAGCTAAAGGAACTTTTCTCCTCGCCCGTCGCCGTTGATTTTTCTCCCATTATCAATGAATTGAGCTTTCTGGCGAGGCAGGCTTAGCGATGGTTTTTTTTGCCAAACGCATCGCCTCTCTTTTTCTTTTCGCCTCTTGGATCAAGGCATTGCCATAATCCCACAGTTTAAGCGTGATTGGGTACACAACCAATGACATTAAGGCTGCTGAGGGAAAGACTCCGGCAAAATATGGAACGGGCGCACTGCTTATCTCTGCCAGAAGATGCTCGCTTTTAAGATGAATCGGTTCGCGGGCCAGCAGAAGACATCCAAGGCGATATTGCGCATACATCATCACAGGGTAAGTCAAGGGGTTGCTGATCCATGTGGCGGTAACGGCTATGGGAATATTTACGCGGGTGATATAGGCGATGAGCGCCGCCGCGAGCATTTGAAATGGGACTGGAATCATCGCAAAGAAGGACCCCACGGCGAGGCCTGCGGCAAAGCGTTGCCGGGTGGGTGTCCACAATTCGGAGGCAAGCAAACGATCGCCACAGCAGCGGTGAATCCAAGTGCCTCGAAAATGCTTGGGGCGGGGAAGATGGCGGAGGTATCTGCCTAGCACGGTTCTTCGCCAGTGGATGGGTTTCATGTTGTCTTGTGAGCCAGCTTTTCTTGGGACTTGCAACCCAAGATCGCTTCTGCTTGCTTGGCTGCAAGATGAAAAAAATCGAAGCAATCATCAAGCCCTTCAAAATGGAAGATGTGAAGGAAGCACTCGCAGAGGTTGGCATCGAGGGAATGACCGTCAGCGAGGTCAAAGGATTCGGCCGGCAAAAGGGCCATACTGAAATTTATCGCGGCAGCGAATACACAGTCGACTTTCTGCCCAAGGTGAAATTGGAAATTATCGTTGCGGATTCAATGCTGGACAAAGCAGTTGGAGCCATTGCCAGCGCCGCGAAGACCGGCAAGATCGGCGATGGAAAGATTTTTGTTCTTCCTATCGAAACCGCTGTCCGCATCCGTACCGAAGAGACAGGCGACAGCGCGATTTGATTTATCTATCATCCACCGCCCCTTGTTTACGGAACTACCTAAGGGGGGAATGGTTGTCAGCATGGTAAGCTGATAATGTCATGATGCGACATTTCAGCCTTTTCTTGGCGTTGCGCTATTTAAAACCAAAGCGCACTTTTCTTTCAACCATCACGCTCGTGTCGATCCTCGGCGTCACATTGGGGATTATGGTGCTGATACTGGTCATTTCCGTAATGACCGGATTCGAACGCGAGCTCCGCCGAAAGGTTATTGGTTTCGATGCTCACGTGGTGCTTGCCGGAGGGGGACTTATCGAGAATTGGGAGAAAACATCCGCTATGGCTCTTGAGAACCCGGAAGTCAAAGGCTCGGCCCCGTTTGTGCAAGGGCCGGTGATCGTGGAGTTCCACAACCGGCGGCTCGCTCCGAAAATCCGTGGCGTTGATCCTGAAATGGAACGTGAGGTGATCGATATCAGCCCGTTCATTGTTGCTGGATCCTATGATCTTGAGGGCAACAAAACATTGTTGGGCTCCGAGTTGGCCCGCGAGCTCGGGGCAGGAGTTGGGGACACCGTTACGGTATTCTCGCCAGGAAACTTCAATGAGATCCTCGAAGAGATCGACCGAGTGGAGCGATCTGGTGACACATCAAAGGGTATTGGCGACCTAAAGGAAATGATCCTCCCGACTGAGTTGGAAGTTGCCGGAATTTTTGAGAGTGGACGCTATCTCTATGATAGCGAGTTTCTGATTGTCCCACTCCATATCGGACAGGAACTCTACAGCCTAGGCGGAGCAGCCCATGGTCTTGCTCTCAGAACCAGTGACCCAAACCGGGCGAATATCGTCCGCGACCAACTCAACCATGCCCTCCCTGCGCCAATCTATGCAATGAGCTGGATCGACATGAACAAACAATTGTTTGATGCCATCCGCATGGAGCGGAGCGTCATGTTTTTCCTTCTCATGTTCATTGTGTTGGTAGCGGCATTCGGCATCATGAACACCTTAATTACCGTCACAGTCCAGAAGACCCGTGAAATTGGCGTGATGAAGGCCTTAGGGGCCCAAACCAACCAGATCATCGGGGTGTTTCTCGCCCAGGGGATGGTGGTTGGAGTTTTCGGAACAGCAACTGGTCTGGCCCTTGGCATAGCCACCGTTACCTATCGAAACGAGTTGAGCGCCATCTTATCGGCGGCAACGAACATCGAGATTTTCCCAGCAGCCGTTTACCAATTCAGCGAAATCCCAGCAGAAATTGTTTTTTCTGATGTGGCTGTCATTTGCGCCAGCGCATTCACAATTTGTTCGTTCGCGGCACTTATTCCCGCTTGGTTTGCTGCTCGCCTCGACCCGGTAAAGGCGCTTAGGCATGATTGAGTAGCGCCGCGTGCGCGGATTGACAATTCCTGCCGCGTTGGATTGACTTCCGTCCATGTCCAATCACGAACCCGACCCGCAAGACCCGCTGATCCGCACGATCTTGATTTCTGCCGCCACTCTGGCTGTTTCGGGGTTCCTTACCGCCTTCCTGCTCGTCACAGTGATGCTCTCGGACAACTTCAATTTCATGAATTGGTTAGAATAGCCTCCTTTTTGAAGGATGCTGCGCTGAAGCACGCCCCCAGCAGAATTATCATTCCGGAGATGTAGACCCACATCAGCCCGAGCATCAGGGCTCCGACTGATCCATAAATTGCGTTATAGTCGATGAACCGTACTGCATAGTGCCCAAAGAGTACTTGTCCCAATTGCATGAACAACGTGGACAAAAGTGCGGGGATCCATACCTCCCGGAAGAGGATCTTTCTGCCAGGCGCTAGGATGTAGAGCGCGGTGATGGCGTAAAACAAAAGCGCTCCGGAAATAGCAAACTGGCCGAGGGCAAGTGCCGGTGTAACCAAATGCCACTGAATGCCGGGTAAGACCTCTGAAAGCAAAACCTGAAAGCGAAGGAGTAAATTTCCGGCGGCTTGAAGCAATGCGGGCGCGGCAAGCCCAATACCCATCGCGCTGGCAACAATGGCCATCATGACTAGATTTTTTAGGGGCAGCTTCCACCATGGAAGAGGCACATGGTGCCATGCACGATGCACACCCTTCACGAGCGACTGAAAAAAACGTAGAGCACCCCAAATAAGCGCAAGCAATGCCACCAACCCCACCCCGCCACGGGCCTTGCGCAGGGCATCTGCCATCGACCAAACCAATTCCTGCTGCCCTTTTTCCATGGGAAAAAATCGCTCGAGTGATGCCACCACTGCCTCTGGGTGTACAAACGCAGAGCCTAACGTGAGAAACAAAGCCAACAGAGGAAACAATGAAAATAGCGCGTAGTAGGCGAACGCCGCTGCCCGCGATTCAGCCTCGATCTCGCTGAAAATCTGAAACGCACGCGCCGTGACAGTCCATGCACGTGACAAGTTGATTCCCCTCCAAGGATTCATGTGCCTTCCACCTTCACACCAGCCTATCGCATTGGAAAGGGGCAAAAGAAAAGCGCGGTCGGCATGTGGCCTTCCGCGCTGTTCATTAGAAGGAAAATTTCCCGAAGGAAACGTTACAGAGAAACCTCAACGGTCATCGTCTGCTTTTCGGATTCCTTCGAACCCTCTTTGCCTTTTTTGCCTTCGCATTCACTTGGGCAGGATTCCGCGAGAACGGAAGGCACAGTGAATACGGCCACAATAGCTGCGAGTAGAACGAGTTTTTTCATAAGGGCTTGAAGATCGCGCGCGGCAGCGGATTGTCAACCCAATCTCACGCCCTGCCCAGATACGTGCCATCCGCCGTGCTGACCTTGATCAACTCGCCCGCTTTGATGAAAAGTGGAACATTAATGATTTTCCCGGTTTCCAGAGTGGCAGATTTTTGCACATTGTTCGCCGAGTCACCGCGGACGCCCTCGGGCGACTCGACCACCTTTAGTGTCACAGAGGATGGCAATTCAATCTGCGCGGGGCGCCCCTCGATGCTCAATACCTCAACCTTGAGGTTCTCGACCAAGTATTGCTTGGAGTCCCCGATCAAGTCCTCGTGAAGAGTGATCGTCTCGTAAGTGGAAGGATCCATAAAGTGGTATCCTTGATGGTCGTTGTAACTGAATTCAAGGGGTTGGCGATTGACATCCAACACATCGACTTTTTCCGTGGAGGAAAACCTGATGTCGGCTGACTTACCGGTTCCGAGGTAGCGGATGATGCATTGCACAAATGCACGCAGGTTTCCCGGAGTGCGATGCTGTACATCGAG
Source organism: uncultured Spartobacteria bacterium (assembly GCA_937888355.1). Classification (GTDB taxonomy): domain Bacteria; phylum Verrucomicrobiota; class Verrucomicrobiia; order Chthoniobacterales; family Terrimicrobiaceae; genus UBA967. The sequence continues at coordinate 18,069 of CALAPX010000026.1, read as the reverse complement.
AACGATGGCTGGGTTTCCGTTGTAGCGGATCGCCATTCCTTTGCGGAGATCATTGGCTGCTGGCATAAAAAAGAGGCGTTACTAATAAGCCGGCAAGCGGTTTTGACAAGGAGGGATTCCACATGGCTTCATATCAGAGCCACATTGACGGGCTCCTCCTGAGCCGCCGCGGCTTCAAGCCACTGAGCATTGACGCGCTCAAGCGTTTCAGCGATGCCAGCGAGCTGACGATTCGTCTCCATGGCGAGTGAGGGCGATTCGTAGGTGGCAGGATCCTCGAGTTTCAAAGTGAGTTCTGCTTGAATGGCGTCAAGAGACTGGATTTCTTTTTCCAGTTTAGTCACGAGGCGCTCCCTCTCACGCTTTTCTGCGGCGAGGGACTTCCGAGCCTCAGCCTCTGCCCTCCGTTGGGCTCGGACTTCTTTCATTCCAATCTTTTCTTTGCTCCCCAGCGGCGGTGGGGATGTATCGGGTTGGTGGTTTCCAAGCGCAGCGACTGTCCCCTCTCTGCCGCCGCCGACCACACGCGACTTTTCGAGATAATAATCGAACCCGCCAGCATATGAAGTCAGGCAGCCAGCTTGAACATGGATCACCGTTGCAGCAAGGGCTCGGATGAAATGAACATCATGGCTCACAAAGACAATTGTGCCCTCGTAAGGTTCAAGCGCCCTGATCAGGGCGTCGATACTGGGCATATCGAGGTGCGTTGTTGGCTCGTCAAGCAGCAGAAAATTCGGGGGATCGAGGAGCAACTTGACCAGCGCGAGACGGCTTTTTTCACCTCCACTAAGCACGCTGACAGGTTTGAATACATCTTCCCCGCGAAAAAGAAACGCCCCGAGTACTGTGCGGGCAGTTTGTTCAGGGACGGGCCTGGCGATGGAGTGGACTTCCTCAAGCACCGTTCGACGGACATCTAACCCGTCTGTCCGGTGCTGCGCGAAATAACCAATGCTGCAATTGTGGCCTGGCGTGCGGCTTCCCGCCTCAAGCGACAATTGGCCTGCAAGGATTTTCAGCAAGGTTGATTTTCCAGCGCCGTTTGGCCCTACGAGCACCGTCCGTTGGCCACGCTCGATTTCGAGATCAAGGTGCTCATAGATCACATTGTTGCCGTAGCACTGACGTACTCCTTCGAGGGCAATGACTCGATGTCCCCCGCGCTGGGGCTGTGGGAACCGAAAGCTCACCGTCGCCTCATCGGCCTCGGGGGGATCAAGCCGCTCCATGCGTTCTAGGCGCTTGATGCGCTCCTGAGCCTGTGCGGCCTTACTAGCCTTCGCACGGAACCTTCTCACGAAATCTTCGAGATGGGCGATTTCGCGTTGCTGGGCGCGGTAGGCGGCTAGATGCTGTTCCTCACGGGCCTTCTTTTGTTCAAGGCATGCATCGAAATTTCCATTGTAGCGCACGAGCTTGCGGTGGCGAATTTCAACAATCCCTCGGCAGATTGCATTCAAGAACTCGCGGTCGTGTGAAATTGTAAGAATCGCTCCTGGATACGACGAAAGATGGTTTTGAAACCACCCGAGCGTCTCAAGATCCAGATGGTTTGTTGGCTCGTCGAGCAGGAGTAAATCTGGCACCTCCACGAGCAAGCGCGCCAAGTGCGCGCGCATGACCCAGCCACCGCTGAGTTCCTCCAGCGGCCGATCGAAATCAGATCCGCGAAATGCCAGGCCTGCGAGAATCCTCTTAGCTCCGGCCTCAGCGCGTCCATCGGGGTCAGGCCCGGATGCCAGACCGATAACGGTAGTGTCAGCGACTGCGGCTGTCTCCTGCGGGAGGAACCCCACCCGAACCCCGCGCTGAATCACCACACGCCCCTCGTCAGGCTCATCCTGCCCAAGCAGTAGTGAAAACAACGTGGACTTACCGGCTCCATTCGGCCCGATCAACCCGATGCGATCGCCTGCATTCACCTGTAACCCGGCCTCCTCGAAAAGAATCCGCCCTCCAAAAGATTTCGTAACCCCTGATAATGTTAGCATGTCTAAAAAAACCCTGCAAAATGAAGAAAGTTATTCGCCTCTTCCAATAATTTTTTAATTAGTGGTGGGTGTAGTGCATTCGATGCTCATCAGCACAAGCAGGTATTGGCGATGATGATTTAAAGTAATATTTTCCCTAAAATCCCGCGAATTCCTCAGGCCCGATTGGTTCGGCCCGTGCGAGATCGTGGAATCCTGCGATACGATCAAAGAGGAAGTGCTCCTCCTCAGCCCATGAGGTTGATGGCTGGTGTCCCGCCTCAGGCAGACATATCACAAAACCGCCGATAAGAAGCGCGAGCACGGCTCCGCATACCCACCGAGGCAGTGCAAACCAAATGGGCGACGGAGGGGAATTTCGAATAGATCGAAGAACATTGCGGGCAAAAAACGGGGATATGTTGGGCCGTGGCCCAAAGCTGAGCAATGCCCACAATTTATCCTGTTCCGGCAAATCATTCATCTTGATAGATTCAACAACCCGATACTGCACAAGTTGCGAAAAAAAACCGCTACTCGTGCGCGTCGAGGAATCCCTCAAGTTGGCGGATGCGGGTCGGGTGGCGCATTTTGCGCAGGGCCTTGGCTTCGATCTGTCGGATGCGTTCGCGGGTGACCTTGAACTGACGACCAACCTCTTCAAGAGTGCGGCTATATCCATCCACAAGACCAAAGCGCTGTTCCAGCACCTGGCGCTCTCTCTCAGTAAGCGAGTCCAGCACGTCCTTAATCTTGTCCTTGAGCAGAACAATTGCGGCCATGTCGGCAGGGTTTTCAGCACCTTTGTCCTCAATAAAATCGCCGTAGCTAGTATCATCGCTGTCACCAACGGGTGCTTGGAGCGAGATTGGTTGCTGTGCCATCTTAAGAACGGCACGCACACGCTCGACGGGCAACTGGATTTCGTCCGAGATTTCCTCTGGAGACGGCTCACGGCCATATTCCTGCACCAGTTGCTTCTGTACCCTGATTAGCTTGTTGATCGTCTCGATCATGTGGACTGGGATACGGATCGTGCGGGCCTGATCTGCTATCGAGCGGGTGATAGCCTGCCTGATCCACCATGTGGCGTAGGTTGAAAATTTATACCCGCGGCGGTATTCAAATTTTTCCACGGCCTTCATGAGGCCCATATTGCCCTCTTGGATGAGATCGAGGAACGACAAGCCGCGATTGGTGTACTTCTTGGCAATCGAGATCACCAGTCGCAGGTTCGCTTCGACCATCTCGGTCTTCGCCTTCAAGGCCCGGCGATGCCAGACTTTCAACTCGTTGTGCTTCTCATTCAACTCCTCTGGCGCTAGCCAGAAGCGTTGTTGCATCTCCTTGATCTCAAGCGAATGTTGGCGCCGCAGCTTAGGACTTGGATCCTTCGCATGTTTTTTGAGTTCGCTCTGCAGGTTCAGCATGGCGCGGTGGTTCTCCTCAACCAGGACTACAAAATCCTCAATGACTTTTTGTTTGAAGAAAAACTTGGGATAAAGGGCCTGGAGAGACTGAAGCGATTTGTTGAATTTCTTGCGCTTTTCATTTGTCGGAGAAAAAGGGGCGCACTCCTTGTAGAGTTTGGAAACGGTATCCATCTGCCTTTTGAGTTGCTGGCAGAGGCGCGGGAGGGCTTTCATGTAACGCTCGCGGCTTTCGATTTTTTTGTCCAGAATGACGCGGTCAAAACGCTCACGCTGGTCGATGAGTTTCTGGGCGAGATCAATATGCGCGCGAGCAACAAAACCAAATCCGTAGAGCATTTCCTGCACTTTAAGCTCGGCCGCCTCAATTCGCATGGAGATTTCAACCTCTTGCTCGCGAGTGAGCAGAGGAACCTGACCCATTTGCTTTAGATACATTCGAACCGGGTCGTCGAGGATATCAAGTTTGGTATCTGCTTTTTCCTCTTTCTCCTCCTTTTCTTCTTTTTCTTTTTCCTCCTTGTCGTCTTCTTCGTCGTCCTCCTTTCGGACTTCTTTTACGCGATCGACATCGGATGCCTCGATGATCTCGATCTCAACGCCGCGAAGTTGGCTGATGATCACATCAAGATGATCGGGATCGCTAACGCCCTCGGGCAGGTGCTCATCCAAATCCTCGTAAGTAATATACCCCTGCTCCTTGGCGAGTCGGATCAACTCGCGCACCTTGTCTTGAAGCATGCGCGGGATGTCAACCGCCGCCAACTGCTGAGTCAATGGTGCAGAGATCGACTTTGTGGACCCGGATTTTCCAGAGCGCGCCTTGGCTTTTATGGATTTAATCGCCTCCGATACCGAGGCCGGCTTGGCTTTTTGGTTGGTGCTTTCGACTGCCGTTTTCTTGGGAGCGTTTTTGATAGGCACCGTTTTGGCTGCTGTCGTCTTGGCGGGAGGCACAGGCTTGGCGGACTTTGCCGCTACTGGTTTAGAACTTTTCTGTGCAGGTGTTGCCTTTGAAACAACTTTAACCGGCTTGGCCGGGGTCTTGGGTGCAGGTTTGGTTACCTTTTTGACTGAAGGAGCGGATTTTTTGAGCGGGGCTTTAGTTTTTGGGACGCTCTTTGTAGCCTTAGCAACTTTTGATTTTGCTGAGACCGGCTTTTTCGCTTTCGGCAGTTTTTTTACCGGCCTTGCAGGTGGCTTGGCTTTGGCTGGCTGAGCTGCTTTTTTAGCAAGGTTGGAGGGCTTTATGCTTTTTTGCGGCTTTGTCGCTTTACGTGGCTTGCTTTTCGAAGAGGTGGATTTTGTTTTCAAGTTGCTTTCCTTTAGGCCTGTTCAAAGGGCCGATGAACATCAGCCACGCGGATTTTCAGGTCAAGAATTTGTTTTTGGATTTTTTGCCGTTCCTCTGTTGTCAATTCACGGTTTGAGACTTCCGCCATGTGGATTTCGATTTGCTGGTTCAGCTGCCTGGCCAACATTCCTTGAGCTGTTTGCATAGCGCGCTCAAGCGCTTCCGGCATCGCGCGGGCACCTGCTAACGCAGCGAGAACGCGTTCCTCCGAGGGATCTAACGTTGCAAGAAATGCGGCTGGTAAAGGGACTCCTTCCTCGAATTCCGCACGTGCCACTTTGTCAACAAGATCACCAGCAGACTCGAATCGGGCTAGCGGCTGCTGGCCACGAAGCCAAGCACGCACGTCGGCACTTTGAATGGCAAGCCGGCAAAGAATCTGCATTCCGGGAGATAATTCGAGCGAAGTCGTATCTGTGGAAGGTGATCCCTCGGGCTGGGCCTCATTCGCTTGGGGGGGGGCTTTCATGATCTGACGGATTGTGCTTTGGGGAACTCCCAGTCGGCTGGCCATTTTTCCCAGTGTGGACTCACGCAACACGGCATCCCCGACTAACGCAAGAGCAGGAGCCAGGCGCCGGACAAGTCGGGATTTTGCGGTCGCATCGATAAGCTCCCCTGAGCGCCCTGCCTCATTGATATTATGCTCAAAATAATCCGGCGCGTTCTCGACTCTCTCAAGAAAAGCCTCGGGCCCTTCACGTCGGATCAGTGAATCGGGGTCGTCCCCCTGCGGAAGACTCACTATGCGCACCAGCAAGCCCTGTGAAAACAATGCCGGAAGCGAACGGTCAGCAGCTTTTTTCCCAGCAATGTCGGAATCGAAGCACAGGAAGACTGTTTCGACATACCTCTTGAGTAACCTAGCCTGATCGGACGTGAAGGCTGTTCCCTGCGGAGCGATCACATTTCTTACTCCAGCCTCAAATGCGGTGATGAGATCGAGTTGGCCTTCGCACACGATGGCCGCATTTTTTTCGATGAGATCCCGTTTTGTTTTGTCCAATCCAAATAGCACTCGCCCCTTCGTAAAAAGCGGAGTCTCAGGTGAATTCACATACTTTGCACCACTGGATTCTGACTGCAGAACCCGTCCGCTGAAAGCGACAACCTCACCATAGTCGTTGTTGATCGGAAACATAAGGCGACCGCGGAAACGGCTGTAAATCCGGCCCTGCGCTCCATCATCCCCTTCCTTAGATGAAGCCAACCCTCCCAGCATGATCTCCTCGGTTGAAAATCGCCGCTCGCGAAGATGCGCCAGTAGCGCGTCCCAAGAATCCGGCGCGTAACCGAGTTGCCAAGTTTTGGCGGTAGCGACACCGATCCCTCGTGTTTTTAAGTAGTCCCTGGCATGCGCCGCATCGGGCGATTTCATCAAATTCCGATGAAACCATGAGGCGGTCTCGGCATGCAGGGCCAAGAGGCGCTCACGCTGGCCGTGACGTTTCGCATCGTCAGCGGTCGGTGCATCCTCGACCACGGGAATCCCTGCACGCTGGGCCAAGCGGCGCACAGCTGTGGGAAAATCAACATGCTCGTAATCCATGACAAAGCGCAATACCCCTCCCCCGGCACCGCACCCGAAACAATGAAATGACTGCCGCGCAGGGTTCACATGGAAGGATGGGGACTTCTCCCGATGGAACGGGCACAGCGCGCGAAAGCTCGTTCCCGCGCGTTTGAGCGGGAAGTAGGATCCAACAAGGTCGACGATGTCCGTGGCATCCGCGACACGTTGGATTGTTTCTTCAGCGATGAGTCCCACGCGGGGAATTTACCTTGCGGGTCAAACGGGAGCGAGGGAGATTTCATTTCTATGAAACTCAATGCATTTTTCACCCCGAAAAGGCATGGCGGCAGGCCATCGCGCGCCGCCACCATGCATTGGTTTTTTGTGTTGTTTTCCTGGGCCTTCCAGATGCTGTCAGCCAGTGGAGCGGAGGTAAAACCCACCTCTGGCTCAGTGGTTGTTCTCCCCGTCAAAGGCCCAGTGACCGAAGCACGCTTTTTTTTCCTGCGGCGCGCCTTGAAAGACGCCGAGGCAGTAGCTGCTTCGGCTGTCATCCTTGATATGGACACGCCGGGGGGCGACTTGAAGGCCACAGAGAAAATCGTGCAAATGCTTACCAAATCCCCCGTGAGAAGTTTCACTTATGTGAACACCAACGCGGGCTCCGCTGGGGCGCTGATCGCCCTTGGCACCTCAAAAGTGATCATGGCCCCCATTAGTGCCATCGGAGCCGCCGCACCAGTAGCAGGCTCGGGCCAGGAAATTCCTGAGACGATGAACGCAAAAATCGTCTCATATTTCTCAGGCTATTTCCGAAGCGTGGCGCATAAAAACGGCTACCATCCTGAGTTGGTCGATGGATTCATGAACCTCGACAAGGAGGTCATCATCGCCGGCGAACTCATCAATCCCAAGGGCTCGCTCCTGACCTTGAGCGCCCAGGAGGCCACCCGCGAAATCGCTGGTAAGCCGTTGCTAGCCTCAGGTATTGCGGCAGATCTACCATCTGTTGCAACTATCTGTGGGTTAGACCCGGAGCGTATCGTGCACATTGAGCCGTCCGGATTCGAGACAGCGGCCCAGTGGCTTACGATGCTTGCTCCGCTTCTCCTGCTGGGAGGAGTAATGGGCGCCTGGCTTGAGTTCAAGGCTCCCGGGTTTGGAGCGGCAGGCATCCTCGCAGGGGTTTGTTTCCTGCTATTCTTTGGCGGGCACTACATCGCGGGACTCACTGGCTTTGAAATGATTGCCCTCTTCGTTCTTGGGGTGGTGTTCATTCTGCTCGAAATCATCTTCTTTCCAGGCGTTGTGGTCTTGGCGCTCGGGGGGGCGATCATGGTCGTCGTGGCGCTTTTCTTCTCGATGGCGGACTTTTATCCTGCCCAGCCGATCGAGGTGTCCTATGAAATGTTCCGAACGCCCATGCTGAACCTCAGTCTGGCAATTGGTGGATCTGTGCTTGGCATTGCCCTGTTGGGACGCATTTTACCCTCGTTGCCATTTCTGCATGGCTTGTATCTTTCCTCAAAAATGCCAGAGGGCTCCTCGGCTAAAGTCGTTACAGAATTGGGCACCGAAGCCGCCGTTGTTGTCGGCGACAGAGGCATTGCGATCACTATCCTCCGCCCCTCAGGCCGCGCAAAAATTGGTGCAGAAATGTTCGATGTGATGACCAGCGGGGAATTCCTCGACGCCGGCTCCCCCATCGAAGTGCTTGCAGTCAGCTCTTCAAATATCGTTGTCGGAAGGGCCCCCTGATTTCCTGTATCGTCATAGATAATCTGAAAAATCGTAAAGCTTGGGGTCACGCTCGGGTTGGCGGAGCACTCTGACTGCTCGGGCTACGCCTTCTCCCTCTCCAGCCGCTTCCATCCCTGGAAAATCAATGTTGTCGAACGCGTCGCCGAATTCTTCCTCGAGCTTTTCGGGGTCCTCGCCGGCCTCAAGCCGCCGGATCATGTGCTCCATCTCGCCCGGCATCCGCTGGCCTGTGGCCTCGGTCATTTTACGCATCATGTGCCCAAGGGCCCTGGGGTCGGGGTTGTTTTCATCCAAGCCCGCCATGTCGCGCTCCATTTCTGCCATCATGCGCTCCATTCGAGGGTCGTCCATTGCCCCTGCGCTATCCTGTGGCGCCTCCTTCGCTCGTCCCGTAACGGCAAATCGCGAGACGACGCGCTCCATCCTGGCACTTGTATCATCTGGGCAACGAGGCGTTTTATCGGCCATCGAGAGGCTTCGGGCGAAAAATGAGTAGATCCTGTTCGTATCGGGCGAGTGGAATTCGTAGATGGGCATATGCAAAAAACGTTGAAACCATGCTCCCTCCCTCCACCCTTTTCAACATCGAATCACTCGCCCTTGGCGACTTGCGAGCGTTTGCGTTGGCTCTAAAAAGTGGCTGCCGGCACAACTCACGTTGTCATTGTTATTAGCGGTGCGTTAACGCATCTCGCGACTCGAAGCAATTGGCCTCGAGAGACGCCACAGAGGCCCAGCTGGCAAAGGCAATACTGGTCGTGGAGATCTGGTGCCAGGCTTCAATTTTCGAATCACCCAACTTCTTAAAAAAATTTCTGCGCAGCCTTGGCCTTTGGTTTCGCCTGAAAATCAGCGAGGTCTGGAGGGCCCGGGCTGTCCGGATCCAGAGATGTTTTTTCATGCCGCATGCGGTGATGCCCGTTGCAGCCGTCCGACAATCGATTTTTCTCCGCTTGAGGCAGCCTGATCGATACATTCACGATGCCGGCAACACATGGAAACGCTCGAACCTTCAGATCATGAACTCGTCGCCCGTACCAAGGCGGGTGATGCCCGAGCATATGACGAGCTGGTGAGGAGATTCAGCCCCCGCCTATACGGGTTGGTCTACAATATGACTTCGAGCCATGAGGACACAAACGACCTCTTGCAGGATATCTTCGCCAAGGGTTACCGCTCGATTAAAGGATTCCAGGGTAAATCCTCCTTTCATACCTGGATGCACACAATCTCAGTGAACATGACAATCAACTTCCTTAAAAAAAGGAACCGTCGGCGCGCGATGAGCCTTGATGACATCAATAATGGTGTTCTCAATGATCCCGATTTCATTGAAGCTACCAGCTCAAATGATCCCAGCAGCGAAGCAAATCTTGGAGAACTGCAAAAAAAACTGAACGAATCCCTCCTGAAGCTGTCCCATGATCACAGAGCCGTCGTCACCATGTTTGATATCCAAGGAATCCCTCATGCGGAAATAGCAAAAATCCTAAAAGTCTCAGAGGGGACTGTGCGATCCCGTCTATTTTATGCCCACAAGCAGTTGCAAATCTACCTCCAGGAGTTTATTAACCGTTGATCGATATGGAACCAAATGAAAGCGTCTCCCGCCTTCTTCGGCTTAAACGCTACGAACAACCACCGCCCGGTTATTTTGAGGATTTTCTTGCAGAGTTTCAATGCCGACAACGCGCCGAAGTAATTCAAAGGCCATTATGGTCAATTATTTGTGATAGGGCATCGGGGTTTTTTGCTCTGCCGGTGGTCTCCCGCTTTGCCTTGGCGACTTCTGTCGCAGTGGTTGCGCTAGCCAGTGCCTTGTTTGTTGACCCTGAAAGTGAAGTGGCTCTTGTGGCCCCCACCGAGTTCCCCTCCTTTAGCTTAGCCGCTGCTGCATCGTCGCTTACTCTCCCGCAAATATCCATACGCCCAGAAAAGCCCTTGGGTTCTGTGCAATATATTCTCCCGGGAAGACCGATTAGTTATGTCTCGTCACGCAGTTTCTAACCCTGCGGCATTTTTTCTGCTGTCCCTAGGTATCTTGGTGCTAGGAACGATGGAGTCGGCGCAAGCCCAGCTGTCAACATCAGAAGCTTCTGGATTTCAGGCGCAAATCGATTGTGTCTTCAAAAGAAATTGTCCAGCTGTTGTTCGGGTAAGGGCGTGCGATGACCTTGGTGTCCGATTTGGAAGCGGATTTTTTATCGATCCCGTGGGCACAATTTATACTCACTCCGCTGTTGTCACGAAAGCTCATGAAGTTCGCGTCATTTTCAACGGCCGGTCCCTGGTAGCCACTGTCCTTGCAGCCGATGAACGAAGCGGCATCGCTATGCTGAAAACCGACTGCATTAGTCCGTTTCTTTCCATAGGCAACTCACTCAGCGTCAAGCAAGGCACCCCTGTGATCTCTATCGGTTACCCGGAAGATTTTGATGCGACCCCCTGCTTGGGCATGATAGCAGCTCGCGACAAGCACCACATGGGCCGTTTTTTTTCAACTTCCCACCTCCGCGCGAACCTAGCTGTGCACCGGGGACAGGGAGGAAGCCCTGTTCTCGGATTGGATGGGCGGGTTGTTGGCATTGTCATCTCCCAACTTGGAGGTGGTGCCTCCTGCTTTATTCTTCCAATCGAAGCTGCGGAAAAAGTGCGGCAGGATATATTTCGCTTCGGGGAGATTCGGCCCGGTTGGGTCGGTGCCGAGGTCGAGGATGATATCGAGCCTATCAGGGGCTCGACTGCGCGCATTTCTAGACTTGTCTCCGCAGATCCCGGCGAGTCCCCAAGCCTAGGCGTAGGCGATATTATCCTGAGCATCGGAGGGCGGCCGGTTGCTACCTGCGAGGATATTTTAGATGCATCATATTTTCTCACGGCTGGCGAACCAACTCAGATCGAAGTCGTGAGAGATGGAAATCCCATTACGCTTTCGGTAATGCCCAAGCTCCACCCCAGCGCGAACTCCAACTTATTGCATGCCGATCATACTCAGCCGGGCGCGCCGACGCTTGATTAGGAGCTACTGTTTATTGCGCCTCCAATAGACGGCTAGGGCGCTGCCGATCAGGCTGTGAACCACACTCGACAGGGCTGCGGGGACGGCCGTCAGCGGATTTGCTGCGAAATGGGTTCGCGCCAGCACCGCAGCCAGTCCAGAGTTTTGCATCCCCACCTCAATCGAGACAGCCTCAGCTTCAGGCCGCCCCAGACGGCAGATCCGAGCAGCAAGCCATCCCAAAATAAAACCCACCCCGTGCAGAAGACCAACTGCAGCAAAGAGCAATAACCCATTATCCAAAATTTCTTCCCGGTTACGGCCAATGATGCTTGCGCAGATCATGCTGATGAGCACGACGGACACAAGCGGCCCAACCATTCCTGCAGGTCCCGCCAACTGCGGGAGTCGGTGGTGCAAAAAAACTCCAATTACCACCGGTGCCACCACCACTTGCATCGCAGTAAACACCATTCCCCACCCGTCAACTGGCAACCAAGCCCCAGCCAGCCAATGCGTTAATAAAGGAGTCACAACCACTGCTGTCACTGTGGAACAAAAAGTCATCACAACGGACAAGGCGACATTTGCTCGGGCGATAAATGCAACCACATTTGATGCCGTCCCCCCCGGACAGCACGCCACCAAAATCAATCCCACCGCAAGGTCTGGCGGCAAGCTCAGCAGTGACGCAATAGCCCACCCCGCCGCGGGCATGATGGAAAACTGGGCAAGAAACCCAACAACCAGCGCTCCTGGAGTCCGCGCGACCGCTTTGAACGCTCCCGCATCCAAGGTGACCCCCATGCCCAACATAATAAATGCCAATGCCCACACAATCCATGGCCCCGAAAACCAAGTGAATGCATCCGGCCGCAAGAGCGCCGCGCAGCAAAAGATAATCAGCCAAGCAGGAAACCAGTTGGCGGCCGCAAGAAAACGAATTGCCATATGCTAGAGTAAAGCTTCCCGCCACAAATGAGCAAAGCCACATTTGACCCGTTCCGGTTATCCCAATGGCATAGGCAGAAAAAACTTGATGGTCGAATCCTCACGGCGCACCTTTACAAACCCTTCACCGATGCTTTCAGTAACCGCGATGGATTATCACGCCCGCAACCAACTGGCCTTTAGGCCGAAAACCGCCTTCCACCTCTCAAGCATGTGGACTACTCTTGTGCGGCGTCCTTGAGCTCCGCCATTTTACCTGATGTCCAGCCCTAAACGCCGCGCGACGATTGATGTCCTGATCCACTGCCCTGGCTCCCATGGCGTCATTCCCGACCAGATCCATCGGCAGGCTACCGCTCTTCATGAACTCGGTATTCGTGTGCTTCTTCTATGCGCACCTGGCTTCATTCGTACTAGAAATGCTGCTTATCCAGTCATGGATTGCATGGCAGAGGGCGCGACCGGCAACTCTTCCAACCTCACTTCTCGTAAGCTGAGCAAGGCGATCCAAACGATTCGCAATCAATTCCACTTTGCATGGCAAGTATTTCAAAAACGCCCAGCCGTCGTGCTTGCCGGCAGCCATGTGGATGCCCAAGCAGCGCTATGGATATGGCCACATCTGTTTTTGGCTCTCTTTCATAAGGTAATCTACACCATGAACCTTCACCTCCCGGTTAGAGACAACCAGCTGGGCCCGGTATGGTGGCAAAACTTTTCCTCTAGCATCGCGTACAAGCCGTACCGTATTGCCATCGCCCACAAGCGATTTCCTCCACCCTCTCCGATCCCTAAATTTATTCGCACTGTGGAGGTGCCTCTTGGCCCAGATCCCGTTCTTCACTCCAAGGAAAGTGCAAGGCAGATCCGCAAAAGCTGGCTGGTTCCCCGAGGCTGCAAAGTTTTCCTCTCCTATGGAAGCGTCAGAAACCACAAGAATATCGATCTTGCCATTCGCGCCCTCCTCGACAACCCCAAAGCCCATCTCGTCGTCCTAGGCGCCGTCTCCTCCCACCGCGATCGCCCATTGAAATATTATCAAATGCTCGCAGACGATTTGGGGGTGTCAAAGCGGGTTTTCATTTCCGATGAATTCGTATCGGAGGAAAAACGTGTCGCGTATTTCTCCGCTGCTGATTTCATTTTGATGACTTATTCTTCGTCCTACCATTCTCAATCAGGCACTTTGATCACGGCGGCCCAAGCACGCCGACCTGTCCTTGCCGCTAGCGGTACGAGCCCCATGCGCGATCTCGTTCAGCATTTCGGGTTGGGAATTTATATTACTCCCGATTCAAGCGATGCCATTGCAGACGGCATGGCGACACTGATTCACGGTGACCTTTCCGAGCCTGAGTGGGACGCCTTTCTCGAACACTCCACCTGGGAGACGAATGTCACCCGCCTTCTTGAAGCCGCTGGAGATTATGTGCAAGGCACCGAGACGCGTACCAGGCAGTTCGAGGGCCTTGAAGATGAATCCATGCCGGTGCCCACACTCCTGAGTGCCCGGGATTTACTTCCCCCTGCCACTCGCACGGCACGTCGAAAGTCGATCGCTCGCACCACAGTCAAAGCCAAGCCTCCAGCAAGGAAAACCCGCATTTCTAGTGCGTCTAAGACTAAAACTGCGGCCGTTCCCGAAGCGCCACGCAAACGCCGACCCTACACTCGCCGGAAAAAGACCGCACCCGATTCCAAAAAAACTGCGGCCCCGGAAAAAGAAGCGCCGCGCAAACGCCGGCCCTACACTCGTCGAAAAAAAACCGCGCCCGCAGTTGATCCACGCCCGCTTGAGAATGTTGCGGCATAACGCAGCTGCCACCAGGGTAGCAGGCTATCGCCTCCAGTCTGCCCTCTAAGATCTCCCAATGAGCGGCCCCTGGTTTTCATTCACCCTCACCGATTTTTCATATTCCTTCCTGAGTATCCTCTTTGAAGGCATTCCCTTCATTCTTTTCGGCACACTACTCTCTGGAGTGATCGACCAATTTCTCCCGGCACGTGTCATGACGCGGCTTATTCCCCGAAATCCGGCTGCGGGCATTTGCGTTAGCGCCCTGATGGGCCTCGTCTTCCCCATTTGCGAATGCGGGATCGTCCCGGTGATCCGCCGTCTTGTCGCCAAGGGCTTGCCTGTCTCAAGCGCCGTGGCCTACATGCTCGCGGCACCTATTGTGAACCCCATCACCGCCATCAGTACCTATGCTGCATTTCGCGGCCAGGGGCCGGAGGAGATTACCACCCTGCGCCTCTCCCTAGGGTTTTTTGTTGCAGCTCTCGCAGGCTTCGCCGTTCTAAACCTACCCCTTCGCTCCGTGCTTAAAAAATCCGTCCTTGATCAATGCGGGGATGTAGACAGCCATTCTCTCACTCCCCATGCGCCATTCACGCGACGCCTCGCCTCCGCGATGCACTCGGGAACACGGGATTTTCTCGATGTTGCAGTTTACTTCGTGCTCGGCGTAGCAGTGACCTCGCTCTTTGGCACCTCAATCAACCAGGAAATTTTCCTACCCCTTGCTTTAAATGAAACGCTGGCTATTCCGGCCATGATGACTCTTGCTGGCCTCCTCTCGTTGTGCAGTTCTTCAGATGCATTCATTGCCGCTACCTTCGTTAGCTTTCCCGCAGTTGCGAAACTGGCCTTCTTGGTTATCGGCCCCATGGTCGATTTGAAACTCCTCTTCGTCTACAGCTTGGTATTCACGCGCCGCTTTGTAGCAGGCCTCGCTGTCGGTCTCTTCCTCCTCGTCGCTCTCCTCGCGCTCAGGCTTGGGATAGTGTTTCAATGAATCCACGCCTTTCCCGCTTGTCGATTCCCGCTGTTCTTCTTCTTTGGGGAGTACTGATTCTCTATTTCTGTCTGAGTGGCCGGATCGTCTCATATCTTCACCCCTCCTTCCAGTGGTTCGCCTTTGCCTCGGGAGTCATATTGACGCTCCTTGCCGCCGCAGTATTTCTATTGCCCGATGGCCACTGCTGCGACTCCCACGGATCCCACGCCCTTGGGCTGCCCTCGCTGGCCATGCTGGTGGTGCCAATCCTCGCTACAACCTCAATCTCGCAGGATCACTTCAGCGCATCGACCGTGCTCAACCGTAGAGTGCTCGAGCACATTGAGGACCTGCCGGCATTCACCCCTCCCCTCGACCCGCCCCTCCCTCAACACGATGGCACTGTCGGCGAGGGCACTATGATGGACCCCTCCCTATATCTGCAAACCAATACTGAAGGCCAAATCCTCGCGGAAACTGTCGATCTCATGTATGCCGCGACGGATGAAACAATGCGCTCCGATTTTGATGGGCGTGAAGTCGAAGTCGTCGGCCAACTCATGCCCGCCAGAACCGGCAGCCCCGACAATAACCGCTTCCACCTTGTCAGACTCTTCGTCATGTGCTGCGCCGCGGATGCACGCCCCGCTGGCATCATTGTCCAAACAAATGAATCTTTAAATTTTGCGGAAATGGACTGGGTTAAAGTCAGCGGCACAGCGACCTTTCCCGTAGAGAACGGCCGCCACAAGGCCGTCCTCCACGCCAATCGGATCATTGAAACCGAACCCCCTCGAGAGTCCTTTATCTATTGATACCAAATGAAACTGCTCTTTCCTTTCTTCTATCTCATTTTTTTCCTGACTCTGGATCTTCAGGGCAATATGCGCGGGGCCTGGATTGCCAGCGTCCATAATATCAACTTTCCCTCAAAACCCGGCCTCTCCGAATCAGCCCAGAAAACCGAGGTTCTTCGCTTACTCGACACAGCTAAAGCCGCCGGCCTCAACGCTGTTCTCCTGCAAGTTCGCCCAGAAGGCGACGCGCTCTACGAATCGCACCTTGAGCCTTGGAGCAGATATCTCACCGGCGCTCAAGGCCGCTCCCCTGGCTACGATCCGTTGGCATTTTTCATTTCCCAAGCGAAGACTCGAGGCCTCGCTGTTCATGCATGGATCAATCCCTACCGCGCCGCTGCAAATGCCTCACACGCCCGTGCTTCAAACCATATCTCCCGGCGTCTTCCGCAATATGCCTACAAGATCGGAAATATTCTCTGGATGGATCCTGGAGCTCCACAAGTTCGCCGCCACATCAATGACGTCGTGCGGGACCTCATTACACGCTACAGCCTCGCCGGCATTCATCTGGATGACTACTTCTATCCCTATCCCTCTCCGAAGGGAGGCCTTCCGAAGTTCCCCGATGACAAAACTCATGCCTCCTACATCAAGGCCGGTGGAACGCTCTCTAAATCCAACTGGCGGCGCCACAATGTGAACACCCTTATTAAGGAACTCGATACCACCATCCACTCCATACGACCGAATATGCAATTTGGCGTGAGCCCTTTCGGCATTTACACAAAAGGCTCACCGCCCGATGTCAAAGCCGGCGTTGATCAATACAATGAACTGTTCTCAGACCCGCTAGCATGGATGAAGGAAGGCTGGATCGACTACCTTGCCCCGCAACTCTACTGGCCAGATTCAGGCCCGCAGAGCTTTTCCTCGCTTCTCCGCTGGTGGCGCCACCCTACCGTCAATCCCCGCGGAGTTCCTATCCTGCCAGGGATCGCGCTGGATCGCATGGCCTCGCATGGCTGGGATCGCCGCGAAATTGACAACCAACTCAAGATCGAAAAATCCACCTCCCCCCGCAATGGTGGGGGTTTTCTCCTATGGAACATCGACCCCTTAGCTAAAAATACCAATGGGATCCTGAAAACCATTCGTTCATATTAATGCTTCTTGCCTGAAATTCCATGTCTTGACCCAGCAAGTCAGCACGTGCCATGATCAAAATTCAGTAAAAAACCCTGCCTTATTGTGGATATCAAAGAAATACGCTCACTCATCGACCTAATGAAGAAGAACGGCGTTGCCGTCTTCAAAATGGAACGCGAAGGTTTCAAAATTACCCTGAAAACTTCTGAGGCTTCCGGCCTAATTCGGGTCAGCCAGCCGCTAATGTCCGCCATAGGCGATCCCATTCCACAAGCTCTCCCAGCTGCGCCTGCCGCACCCACGCCTGCGGCAGCAGTCTTGATTGGTCCCGAAATCAAATCCCCGATGGTTGGCACCTTTTATTCCGCCTCCTCCCCCGATACTCCACCATTCGTGAGTGTCGGCCAAGAAGTCACTCCTGAGACTGTTGTTTGTATCATCGAAGCGATGAAAGTCATGAATGAAGTCAAGGCGGAGACCACCGGCGTCATCGCAGAGATTTGCGCAGAAAATGGCAAGCCAGTCCAATTTGGTCAGGCTATGTTTCGCCTTAAATAACGCTCGGGCCAACCCGCTGCCATGTTCAAAAAAATCCTTATCGCCAACCGGGGCGAGATCGCTCTTCGCATCATTCGCGCCTGCAAGGAACTGGGCGTTCAGTCCGTCGCCATCTACTCCGAGCCCGACATCGACAGCCTCCATGTCCAGTTCGCAGACGAAGCTATCTGTATTGGTCCAGCAAACAGCGCGGAAAGCTACCTTAAAATCGATCGCATCATCAGCGCCGCCGAAATTGCCGACGTGGATGCCATCCATCCCGGCTACGGGTTCCTCGCTGAAAACGCTCATTTTGCCGAGGTTTGCGCATCTTGTAATATTAAATTCATCGGCCCCACCCCCGAAGCCATACGGCTCATGGGTGACAAAAACTCTGCACGCGACTGCGCACGCAACGCAGGCGTCCCGATTTCACCTGGAAGCGATGGCATTGTTGACACAGAACAGGAAGCGTTAAAAATCGCCCGTAAAATTGGCTTCCCGGTCATGATCAAAGCCGTCGCCGGCGGTGGCGGTCGTGGCATGCGGATCGCCAGCAACGAGGGCAGTCTCATCCAAGGTTACCATGCCGCGCGTATGGAGGCCGACAAAGCCTTCGGAAATGGCGCCGTCTATATCGAGAAATTCATCGTCAACCCCCATCACATCGAATTCCAAGTCTTTGGCGATCAGCACGGCCGCGAGCACGTCGAGGTCGACCGTTGCAAGGTCGATCGTGGCGAGCGAGTGCATGATCAGGGCGGGCAGCGCGATGCTCCCTATAAGGAATCCAAGCCCACGCTCCGCCCGAGCACCCGCATCGGAGGCG